>DATJTR010000263.1:0-5952 GCA_035503215.1 Pirellulales bacterium | reverse complement strand
GATTCCTCCCGGTACGATCTTCGCGCTCTTGGGCGAAAACGGAGCCGGCAAAACCACGGCCCTCAAAATTCTGTTGGGACTGCTCGAGCCGTCGACGGGGCAAGTGCGGGTCTTGGGGATCGACCCGCAAGCCGACGGGCTCGCAGTCCGCCGCCGTGTCGGCTATTTGCCCGAGCAGCCGGCCTTGTACGACTGGATGACGGTTGGCGAACTCGGTTGGTTTGCCAGCGGCTTTTACAGCGGGTCCACGTTTCTGGAGAACTACCGTCGCCTGGCCGACGAATTGAGCGTGCCCTGGGCTAAGAAAATCAAAGCTTTGTCTAAGGGCACCCGGGCCAAGGCAGCCTTGGCCCTGGCGCTGGCTCAAGACCCCGAGTTGCTCGTGCTCGACGAACCGACTTCGGGGCTCGATCTGTTGGTGCGGCACGAAATTCTCGATCGCATGGTCGATCTGGCGGCCAAGGGAAAGACCGTCATCCTGTCGAGCCATCAGGTAGCCGAAGTCGAACGAGTTGCCGACACGGTGGCGATCATTCATCACGGCCGGCTGGTCGTGCTCGCGCCGCTCGAAGATCTCAAAGAGCAAACGCAAGAGCTGGTGGTCACGCTGCACAACGGGGCTGTGCCGCCGGCGATTCCGGGCGAAATGCTCCGCTCGCGCCAGCACGCCCGGCAGTGGCAGATTCTGGTTCGCGGGTGTTCGGAGGGAGAGCTCGATCGCCTGAGGCATGACAAGGCGATCGAAGGGGTCGAAGTCCGCCGGCCCGGCTTGGAAGAGATCGTGGCCGGCTATCTGCGTTCCGATCCGGCCGAGGCCGCAAACGCCGCGGAGCAGCCACGATGAATCATTCCCCTTTCTGGCCGCTGGTCTGGAAAGAGTACCGTGCCGGCCGGGCCTTCTGGCTGGCAATGGCCGTGATGGGACTCGTGGCGCAAGGCGCCGTCGCCTGGCTGGCCCATGTCGACCGGCACTGGTGGCTGTTTCAAATCGCGCTCATGAGCGCGGCCGGCTTTGCCGTTGGGATTGGCGGCACGCTATTCGCCATGGAAAACGAGGAACGCACGATCGCGCTCTTGCGCATGCTGCCGGTGCGGGCGACGCAGCTCGGAGCCGCCAAGATCGTTTCGGCCCTGGCGGGGCTCGTCGGCTTGCTGGCCGTGTTGTGGCTGGCCGCGAACATGATGTGCGATTGGCTGCCCTTGCCGGCCTGGCAGGCGAGGCGACTGTGGAGCGTGTGGGGCCTCGCTTGCCTGGAAGCGCTGGCCTGGGGAATCCTGTGGTCGCTGGTCGTTCGCCGGCCGCTGGTGGCGACGCTTCTCGCGGCCGGTACCGTCGCCCTGGTCGATCTGAGTGGCGGCGTGGCGGTGAGCGGCGGCGGCATCGCTACTGTATCCTTCGGCGAAACCGTTCCCTATCGCACGGCGCTCCTCGCCCTCGTCATGCTCGTCGACACGATGCTACTCCCGGGCTGGCTCTCCGACCGCCGTCAGCGTCAAATGCCCGTGCGGCGATTGATAGGTTGGGCCGTTCGATCCGCCGCTTCGGCTTGTCGGCGGCCACTCCCGCAATTGACCTGGCAGACGTTTCGAGAAGGCTGGATCAGCTTTCTGCTGCTCGTCCTTGCAACGCCGATAGTGTTTGTGCTGGTCGACATGGCGCGGGTGCGCATCGGTCTGCAGAATCGAAATCCGGCAGGGGGAATGTCGCAGGCACTCGCCTTACGAGATCTCTTGCCGCTGGGATTGATCGCGGCACTCAGTGGCGTGCTCGTGTTTCATGCCGATCAGGTTCACGGGCCGCGATTTCTGGGGGCCCGGGGCGTGTCGCCGAGCGCCGTCTGGCTCAGCCGGCAACTCATGTGGGGTTGGTGGCTGTGGCTGTGGAGTCTGGCGGCAATCGCCGGCCTTTCGTACCTCGCCTATCGGGTGCTTGTGCACCAGCTCTTTGGTCCTGTGTCGCCAACGCCCCCGACCGCGGAGGAGAGGAATCTCATTCGCTGGGTTTTGTACGTGAATTCGCAGTATTGGACCAAGCCCGTGATGCTCGAAATGTTGCTGCCGGCCTTCGCGGCGGGACAGGTGGCGTCGCTGGCTGTACGCCGCGGTCTTTTGGCCGGCGTGCTTGGCCTGATGCTGGGAACGCTCGCATTGCTGTGGGCCTGGCTGATGCACACGATCGGCGACGGCTGGTGGTGGAGTGTTCTGCCGCTGGTGGTCGGGATGTTCGCGGCCACCTATCTTCGCATGCCCGATTGGCTCATGGAGCGATCAAGCCTCCGCAGTTGGCTCGCTCCCGCCGCGGCGGTGTTGGTGCCGCTGGCCGCGATTGCCTTGGCCGTGCCCGCCTACCGAGTGCTCGAAATCCCGTTGGTGCGGCCCAAATTTCCGGAGCCAGTGATTTCTCCAGCGGCCGAAGCCGAGGCTCGCGGCACGCTTGAACTCTACCGTAAGGCGTCGGACCTCTATCTCGCAACTCGCGAGGCAACGATTGAATATGACCAAAGCGGCGGCCACTACCCGACACCCCTGAGCCCAGCAGACGAAGTTTGGGCCAGGCCGGTCGTCGATCTGGTGCTCGAGGCCAGTCGCCGCAAGGCCAGCCTGCTGAGCTTGTCGATCGCCGATCGGCGCAGCCTGGCCCACCCGCTTCGAGACTTGGAAAAGTTGCTGCTGGCGTTTGCCGTCCAGCAGCAAAAGGTCGATCGCTTGGACGAGGCACTCGATCTGCTGCTGGCTTCGTTTCAGGTTCAGACGCAGCTCAGCCAGTGCATGGGTTCCAATGCACCCGCGTACATGACAAGCTTCCGCGCGCTGCGCGATTGGTCTGCTGCCCACGGCCAAACTGCAGTTAGACTCCAGTCGGCCATCGAGCGACTGAAGCGGTGCCACGCCGCTTTCCCTTCGCCCCAAGACTGGCTGCTGCCGGCTTATGAGGAAACCGAGCTGACGATCAACAACCTGGAGACGGGGGTCCGGTCGGACATTGTGCGGGCCGACCAGGTAACTAACGTCGATTGGCTGCTGACCCGCATGCCTTGGGAACGGGCGCGGGCACAGCGAATTCTCGATTGCCGGACCGACTGGCTGATCGCCGAGTTGTTGCAAGCGAAGCGGTCGCTAAACGAAGACCGGCCGGTGACCCTCGGCGCGCAGCCGCGAATCGGCTCGCTCCCCTGCCGCAACGTGGCGCTGCACACCCTCGGGGCCGAGCGAGCGGCGACGCAGCAAGACGTGTGGCCCAGCGCCCTCATTTGGCAACCGGTCGTTTGGCTCTTCTTACGCGAAGAGACGCAGTATCGAGCGACGCTCATCGTGCTAGCCTTGGAAGCCTTCCGGCTGGAGCATGGCCAGCTTCCCGAGACTCTTGACGAACTTGTGGGCGATGGACTCGACGCCGTGCCGCTCGACCCGCTTTTTGCCCAGCCATTTCTCTATTTCCCCAAGGGGTTCCCCAAGGGCGTTTACGCCAAGGGATCTGACCCTCGGACCGGTGTTTCCGCTGGCCCAAGCCTGCCGCCAATCCTCTGGAGCGCACTCAGCACGACTCCCAACCAACAGCTCCGGCTTGCGCATCCCCGCGAGCCGAACGAGAACTCCCCGCTGCCTTACCTCTTCTTGAAAGGGAAAGCGTGGATCGAGGCCGACGGCGGTTGGCGACAGGGGGACAGAGCGTCGATTTCTCCCACCGATGTGATCAATGCCGGCACGATTTTCCAAATCCCTTGGCAGGAGGAATGAATATGAACGCCTCGCCCTTCTGGCCGCTGGTGTGGAAAGAGTACCGTGCCAGCCGGGCCTTCTGGCTGGCGATGGCCGCGATGGGGCTCGTGGCCCAAGGGGCCGTCGCCTGGCTGCATCGGCCGACGGATCGGAACTGGTGGTTGTATGGCATCGCGCTGATGATTTCGGCCGGCTTCGCCTTCGGCATCGGCGGCACGCTCTTCGCCGTCGAACATGAAGAACGCACGTTTGCCATGATGCGGATCCTGCCGCTGCGGGCTAAGGAACTGGGAGGCGCGAAACTGCTTTGTGCCCTGCTGGGGCTAGCCGGTTTGCTGGCCGTGTTGTGGTTGGCCGCCGGGGCACTGGCGGGCTGGCAGGCACTATCGTCGCGGGAGGGAGGACTACTATGGGGCCTGTGGGGCTTGGCGTGCCTGGAAGGATTGGCTTGGGGCGTCTTGTGCTCGCTGGTCTTTTCCAGCCCGCTGCGGGCCACGGTTGCGGCGGTTGCGGCGGCGACGATCACGATTCAGGCCGCCGCCACGCTGACCAGCCGACACAATCTGGCCGAAATCGCTTCTTACAGCGAGGCGATTCCGTATCGGTTGCTGCTGCTCTTGTTGGTGGCCGCGGCCGACGTCTGGCTGTTACCCCGCTGGCTCGCTGGCCGCGTGCCGCAGCCGATCGAGGCCCGCCCCCCGGCCAAAAGCCCGCGCCGCGCGAAGACCACCTCGGCCTGGCAGGGCCCGACGCCGCGGTGGACGGTGCAAATGGGGCATTTGATGTGGCAAGCCTGGCGCGAAGTGGTGGGCAGCAAGTGGCTGCTCATTGGCGGCGCGGTTTTCAGCCTTCCGCTCGTCGCTCTCGCGGTGGCCATTTGTGCCGAATTCCTGCACGTGGGACAAAGTTGGGCCCAAACTCCCGTCCTGGGTGGAGTGCGGTTTGTTCCCTTTCTTTTGTTGGCTGCACCGGTGGGGGTGACCGCGCTCATCGGTTCGCTGGTCTTTCGCGTCGAAGCGCGAACCGGGGCGCGTTTTCTCGCCGAACGCGGTGTCTCCGCACGTCTCGTGTGGGTCGCCCGCCAATTGGTGTGGGGCGGCTGGCTGCCACTCTTGCTCGTTGCCGTCGTCGCTTTAACGATCGTGCTGAGCATCGTTGCCACGCCGGAGTTTTCCCAGGTGGTATACCGGAATGGCCGGAATCCGTGGGTCTATATCGGCGGCCATGAGCACTCTGTGTTTCAATTGGCGAACCACAGCGTGGTGCTCAACGCGCTCGTGGCTTGGGCCGCCATGTTCTCGGCCTTCACGGTTGCTCAGGCGGTGTCGATGGTCGTGCGGCGGCCGCTGTTGTCGGCCGTGTTTTCCATCGTGCTGGGCACGCTCGCGGCCGGTTGGGCCTACTTGATGTTCGCCTTCGCCATTCCGTTTTGGTGGAGCGCTCTGCCGCTGGGACTTGGCTGTTTGGCCGCCACGTGGCTGCGGGCACCGGCCTGGATGCTGTCGCGCGCCGATGTGCGCTCTTGGCTGCTACCGGCGGCTGTCATCGTTGCTCCCTGCGCACTAACGGCGTTCGGAATACCGCGCTATCGTGTCGACGAGATTCCCGATTTCCAACCCAAATGGCCGGCGGTCGACACTTCTCCGGCGGCTGTCACCGATGTTCGGGCGACCCTCGATTTGTACGGCCAGGCCAACGATCTGTACTTGGCCATTCGACATGAATCGACCGACCCGGACAAGCCACGGTTGGCCGATCTATTGGTCGAAGCGAGCCGGCATCCGTCGGCATGGCTGGCCGATGCCCCAAACGCTTCGCTACTCATGGTCCGGCCGCTGTATGAAATGGGGCACTGGCTTTTGGGCTGGGCCGGCGCTTGCCAAATCCGCGGGGAGCTCGACCGCTCGCTCGATCTTTATCTTGCCACACTGCGCGTAGCCAATCACTTCGACCAGTGTGCCGGCGTGATGTATGCGGGAAGCAGCCAAAATCTTTCCCTGCGCAGCCTGGCATTCGAACGTTTAAGGTCTTGGGCCGCCGCGCCGCATCAAACCGCCGAGCGATTGCGCGAAGCGTTGCGTCGCCTCGACAAGTTGCCGCCCGTGGCAACGTCAGCGATCGACCGACTGCACTCCTGGTATGCCATGGCCAAATCGTCGGTTACCGATTCTCCCATGATCACCGAAAACGGCACGGCCGGATTCTGGATCGCCAGACAGTTGCCGTGGGAGC
>DATJTR010000262.1:0-3214 GCA_035503215.1 Pirellulales bacterium | reverse complement strand
GAGATTGTTCCGAGTGTTGACGACGTTCGTTTCGATCTGGTGTTCACCGGCACCTGCCGATCGGAGACTGACGGAGTGAACACGTTCGTGGTGTTGCGGAATTCGGCGGAGACACAATTCCTGGCGCGGAAACAATTCGTTTGGAATCGGCAGGGACTGAGTTCATTTCCGACCGTTGCGGCAGCGGAAACCCGTTCGACCACGAAGCGGATCGACACGCCGTTGCCGGGAGTGATCGGTTACGTGGCCAGAGAAATCGCTGTACAGCGGGCTGCGGATGTGCGACCGCAAGCCGATGCCATTGCCGCGCAGCACGCGGCAAAGAGAATCGAACGAGAGGTCGACGGTCGGATCGAAGGGTCCCTGGCCGTGGTGGGGCGGCTCGCGCATTATTTGCAGGCAGGGGGTGCCGCCCATCGGCCGATGCGGCTGAAGTTCTCCTGTAATGGCGACGCGTTGCAACTGCTTGTTTCAAGGCGGGATGCGCCACAGTTAACCGGCTTGCCCGAAAACCACCCATTGGCCAGCGATTGCGACGTTTCAATCCGTGTCCATCGGGGAGTTCTGCAGCCGCTACTGCGCGACCCCCGGGCGCTGCTCCTGTTGGCGGTCATCGCCGATCGGATCGTTCTGGCCGACGAACCGCCGCATTTTGCGGTCGCCGGCGACCGGCCGGGCGACCCTGTAGTGCGACCGTGGCGATTTAGTCACTCGTCCGACGGCACTTGGTTCGTGGTCGAGCACTTGCGTCAGCCGAGTCCCCAGCCGGTTCTGTCCACGGGAATTCCGCTTCCGCAAACGTCGCGATAGCGGGTTGCTTTCCGGGGATCGATCCTGGCCAAAAGTGGCGGGCCTTCTCGCGATTGCGTCAAGCATCGGAAGCTTCGTGGTCAGAACCATCGTCAGGAGTTTGCGCGGCGCCGGGGGCGCAGAACCCGACAAGGGGTACGAATCGGCAACCGGTAAGTTGCTGCGTTTGTGTCCGGTCGCTAAACTTCTCCACGACGGTGAGCGATTGCGAGCGGCTATCACCCACGGGAATCACGATCCGCCCCCCCACGACGAGCTGCTCGAGCAATGCTGGCGGAACCACGCGCGCAGCGGCAGTGACGATGATGCGTTCGAACGGTGCATCGGCTTCCGATCCGAGCGTTCCATCTCCCACGCGTAGTTCGACGTTGTGAATGCCGAGACGCTTAAGCCGCTGGGCGGCCAGGTCGGCCAACGCCGGATGTCTTTCGATGCTGACCACTTTGGCCGCTAATTGCGATAACACAGCGGTCTGATATCCGCTGCCGGTGCCGACTTCGAGTACTTTTTCGCTTCCCGCTAACTCCAAAGCCTCGGTCATCAAAGCGACCATGTAGGGTTGGCTGATGGTCTGGTCGCACTCGATAGCCACCGCTCGATCTCGGTAGGCTTCGTGCTGCGCGTCGGCTGGAAGGAAGATTTCGCGAGGAATTCGCTCCATCGCCGCCAAGACACGGACGTCGGCTATGCCCCGCCGTGCGAGCTGGCTTTCCACCATGGCGCGGCGCCGGCGCGCATGCCACAAAGGAGCGAACATGACGCACGCTTTCTGATCCCTTTCGACCGGGTTCCGGCCTCGGATGACCATTAGAGCATAGGATGGGTGCGAAACGTGCGCCCGCTCTGGGGAAACTTCCCCTCAGGTTCACCGTCCTTGTCGCGGAGGGAGTTGAGCTGTCTACCCAACCTGCAAAGGCTGCGACGCGGGCAGGGTCGACGCCGCCTGTACGTCGGGTCGCCACGCGGAAACTTGCAGTTCCACGGCTCGGCGACCGCGAAAATCGTTGATCACGGGCCGAAAGGCGATCGCAATCTTGCCCGGTTTCTCTGCCAGCGGCGTATCCCAATCGGCGGCCCCGAATGCCACGGCGCGCATGTTCACCCCGTGCTGGGCGAGCCGCAACGACAAATGCCGCTGGCCCGCGCCAATTCGCCGCGGTGGTTCGACCAGGTCGACGCCGGCGGTACACAAGAGAGGTCGCGGGTTTCCGTGCCCGAAGGGCGCCAGGTGCTCAAGTTGCGTCACCGCATCCAGCGATAGGCCGGCGAAAGGTACTTCCGCGTCGATGCGCAGCTCATCGGTTCGCTCGATGGCGGACAGCGCCGTTGCGGTGTGCTCGGAAAAACTTGCGCGGAACGCTGCCACCCGGTCGGGGTCGATCTTCAATCCGGCAGCCATCGTGTGGCCACCGTGCGTCAGCAGCTCGTCTGAGCAAGCCGTGAGCGCGCCGTGCAGATCGAAGCCGGCAACTCCGCGGGCCGAGCCAATCCCGGGTTTGAGTCCCATTTCGTCAAGCGCAATCAGAATGACCGGCCGCTGAAACTTCTCGGCCAGTCGGCCGGCCACGATCCCGATCACGCCCGGGTGCCAACCTCGCCCGGCCAGCACCAAACCGGCATCGACCGCCAAATCGCAATGCTGGTCGATCTGTTTGCGGGCAGCCAAATATACGCTGCGCTCCAGGCTGTCGCGACTGGCGTTCAATTCGTGCAAGTACTCGGCCAGTGCCTTGGCACGCTCGGGCGAGGTAGTCGTCAGCAACTCGACTCCCAGCGTCGCCTGGCCCAGCCGGCCGGCCGCGTTCAAACGCGGTGCCAGTGAAAAGGCGATGTCCTCGCTCGTCAGCCGCGACTTGTCGGCCAAGCCGGCCACGGCCAGCAGGGCCGCCACGCCCAGCGGCGGCTGCCGTTTCAGACTGTCCAGGCCGTGGCGTACGAGAACTCGATTCTCGTCCAAGAGCGGCACCACGTCGGCCACGGTGCCCAAGGCGACGAGCGCCAGCGCCTGCAGCAAAAAATCGCGCATCGGCTGACTGACGCGTTTCGACCGACTGGCCTGTTGGCACAGCACCCAGGCCAGCTTGAAAGCGACTCCTGCGCCGCACAAGCCGGCGAACGGATAACTCCCCTGCCCTATCGCCGGATGCACGATCGCCCGGGCCGCTGGCAGCGCGGGGCCGCGGGCGTGATGATCGGTGACGATCAATTCCAGCCCGAGTTCGGCGGCTATTTCGGCCTCACGGACGCTGGCGATACCGCAATCGACTGTTGTGATGACCCGGCATCCGCGCTCCGCCAGGCGACGAAGGGCCGCCTCGTTCAGTCCGTAACCTTCGTCGATCCGGTTCGGCACGTAGTAACTGACGTCGGCTCCCAGCAGTTTCAGGCAACTGACCAAGAGCGC
>DATJTR010000261.1:0-8468 GCA_035503215.1 Pirellulales bacterium | reverse complement strand
GATTCGAAAGGTTTGAATTGTTCCTCGCCCACGTCGGCCCGGCCGGCGCAAAACGGCGACGATACTCCCTTTTCGGCGAGCAGGGTGCAGCAGCCAAATGAAATCATTGGCTCACTGGGTGGGGGCGGAGTGTATCAATCCCCCGGCAACGGCTCAAGACCGCCGCTGCTGCTCCCTTGGTTTGTTGCCGGCGGTCCAATCGCTATGCGCCAGCACGCCGCCTGCGAGCATTCGTTTGTCGTTTGTACGTGCCCGTTTGCGCCGCGCCCGCGGTCATCGGGCCGCGGGCTGCCGCCGACGTGCCCTTGCCAGTTCCTGGCATCGCTGGCAAGCGCGCGCTGAGACTAAAAGAGGGCGCGCGTCGTCGCCGCAAGTTGGCCGATGTGGTGAAACGAGGCAAACTGCGTTTCTCACGTGCCGGCCGCTTCCCCGCGCATCCGCTCGCCAGCGCGCAAAAAAAACCGCGCGGCAGAGTGGGCTCCGCAGCGCGGGCAATGGGTCCGGCAAACGATCGGGCTGCGATTACTTCAGCGCCGCTTCATAGCGATGATTGACCGCCTCCCAGTCGACCGCGCCCCACCAGGCGTCGATGTAGTCGGGACGGCGGTTTTGATACTTCAGATAATAGGCGTGTTCCCACACGTCGAGCCCCAACACCGGCACGTTGCCGTGCATGATCGGGCTGTCCTGATTCGGCGTGCTCTCGACCACCAGCTTCTTGTTCTTGTCCAGGCTCAGCCAGGCCCAGCCGCTGCCGAAACGGCCCACGGCGGCCTTTTTCAGGTCTTCCTTGAAGGCATCAAAGCCCTTCAGCTCGCTCTTGATCGCGTCGCCCAGCTTGCCGACCGGAGCCCCACCTTTGCCTTTGCCCATGATCGTCCAGAACAGCGTATGGTTGGCATGCCCGCCGCCGTTGTTCCGCACGACCGTGCGGATGTTTTCCGGCACGCTGTCGAGCTTGGCAATCAGTGCTTCGACCGGCTGGTCCCCGAGTTTGGACCCCTCGATCGCCTTGTTCAGGTTGGCGACATAAGCGGCGTGGTGCTTGTCGTGATGGATTTCCATCGTTTTGGCGTCGATATGCGGTTCGAGCGCGTCGAACGGATACGGCAATGGCGGCAGTTCGTAAGCCATTGTTCATTCCTCCTGTTAGGTAGAGAGTGGGGGGCGACCACGCCTGGCGCGGAACCGCGGATGCGGGATCCCGCTCGCGGTCGAGGCGCGGCAGCGTCCGCGCAGCATACCGCACGGGACCGATGCTGGCAACGCGCCGCTCGACATCCGCTGTCGCGCGTGCCGCTTGCGCCAAACGAGGCCAGGCAGCCGATCAGTCGGGCCGGCCCATCGAAGGCCGCGTACCCATCGGACGCGAACTGGGCGCTTCGGCGACGACCTCTTCCTCGTCGATCGCCATCAGATACGACTTGACGCTGCTGGCCAGTTGCCGTGCGGCCACCGCCAGGTCGCCGCGGCGCCGATCGCGGCTGCGCATCGGCCGGATCAGCAAATGCACTTGCGTCCGCGACTGTCGAGCATCGCGTCCCGCCGCGCCAGCGTCCGCTCGCTCCTCGGTCAGCCGCAGCTCGATGACGAACGCCGCCGGCCGGTCGCTGCGGCGCTTCAAGAAGCCGCCCCAGCCGGCGCTCAATTTGAGCGTGATGTTCTGGCCGTCGATCGATTCGATCTCGGCATGATGGTCGGCGACGAAACCGCGAATCTTTTCCACCGCCATCTTCAAGGGCACGGTGGTCGTCAGTCGCTTCTGCACGAGCAAGTCGCCCGAGCCCGGGCGGCGGAACCAGGAAAAGCCCCCCTTGGCCGGCTCTTCCGGCTCGGTGATGCCCGAGCCCAGCTGCACGACCATGTTGCGGCCGCGCTGCTTGGCTTGAAGCAGGGCCCGGTCGGCCCGCCGCAGCATCGTCTCGGGCGTATCGCCGGGCTGAACTTCGGTCACGCCGAAGCTGGCCGTGATCGGCAGCCCCCCCAGCGCCGCCTGCGGCAGCCGCGCCAGGTTCTTCCGCATCTGCTCCGCGCGCCCGGCCGCCACCGAGTTGCGGCAGTCGGCACACAGCACCACGAACTCCTCGCCGCCATATCGGGCGACCAGGTCGCCCGGCCGGCAGCCCCCCTTGAGCAGTTGGGCGAAGCTTTTGATCGCCTCGTCTCCCGCCGGATGGCCGTACGTGTCGTTGATGTGCTTGAAGCGATCGATGTCGCAAATGATTAGGCTGCAGGGCAATTGCCGCTCCAGGTGGGCGGCCACGAACAACTTGTGCGTGCGGTCGAACTCGGCTCGGTTCGCCACCTGCGTCAGCGGGTCTTTGGTCGCCCGCTCGTGCAAGCTTTGGCAGCGTTGTTCCAACGAAGCCTCGGGCGAGGCGTCGTGCAAGAGCAGGGTCGCCCCGTGCGTCGAACCGTCGGAGCTGACGACCGGCACCGTGTGCAAGTCGACCGCCACCAGCCGGTTTTGCCGCCCGCGAATCATCAGCCGTCGCAGCGACTGCACGCCGGTTTGAATCGCGTAGTGCACGGGGCAGGCTTCGTTGCCCAGCTCGCGCCCGTGCTCGTCGTGCAGGCCGATCAAGCCCGGCACCCACGGTTGTTGGTAGGTGGCCACCGAGGCGATGCCGGTCAATCGTTCGGCACCGCGGTTCCACAGCAGCACCTTGCAATTGCGGTCGACGAACACGACCGCGTCGTGCATGTTGTCGAGCAGCTTTTCCTGAAACAGCACGGCCGTGCTGTCCTTCGGTTCTTCGTCGTACAGCGATTGCAGCCGCCACAGTGCGCCGGTGTCGGGCGTTTTCAGTTTTTCCAGCCATCGCGCGGCGACGCGGCCGTCGAGATCGTCGGTATATTCCAGCTCGGCGAAGAGCTCAACCAGGTCGGGATCGAACTGCGTGCCGGCGTAGGCAAACAGTTCGGCCGTGGCCGCCTCGCGCGACATCGCCGGGCGATAGACCTGCTCGGTCGTCATCGAATCGAACGCATCGACGATCGCCAGCATCCGCGCGCCGAAGGGAATCTCGCGTCCCGACACCGGGTAGTTCGGCCGACTGCCGTCGTACCAGGCGGGCAAGTTTCGCACGATGTCGAGAATCCCCTGCGAGGCGCAGCAGGTGCGCAAAATGCGCAGTCCCGCTCGGCGATAGCCATCCATCAGCGCCAATTCGCCGGGCGCCAGATGACCCGGCTTGAGCAGAATGGCATCGGGAAAGGCCACCTTGCCCACGTCGTGCAACAGCGCGGCCACTTCGATCAGACTGATTTCTTCTTCATCCAGTTGCAGCGCCAATGCCCAGTGCGAGCAGGCCAGCGCCACGCGCAGCGAATGGGCCGCCGTCGGCGCGTGCTTGCAATCGAGCGCCGTGAACAGGCTGCCTGCGATGCCCAGCCGCACCACGGCCAGTTGATGCTGAAAATTCTCGTCCGCCGGCATCACTGCGTCGGCGTTTGCCCCGTCTTCGACCGGCGCCGCCAGGCGGCCGCCAAATGGCGCCGGCCGAGACTCGATCGGCTCGTGGCGCGCCGCCGATCGCTGCGGCGCGAGGGGATGCTTCACGGCCGCCGTCGGATCGACATTCTTCGTGGATTGCGTGTCCATTCGATCTTCGCTGCCCTGGCAATGCGGGGGCGTACAGAAAAAACCTACTATCTGTCTGCCACTTACGGGTGGTGAAGTCAGCCCGATCGGGCCAAATTGTCCCCGCCCGAAGGCGAACCGCCGCGCGCTCGCGCAACATCATCGCCCGCGGCAACGCTAGGTCGAAGGAAACAAATGTCAAACGAACCGTTTCTGCCGATCGCTCGCTACGGTCCGAAGCTAGCGATTGGTGGGGTGGTACGGCCTCGATGGGGTAATTTCCGGCCCCAAAATAGTGCCGGAAAATCGGCGTTTCCCGGGCCCAAACCCCGCGATTTTCGGCCCCGGCCATCCAAGCGGCACAAATTCGAGTTGCCGGCTCGGAATGCCGAATTCGATATCAAAGGCCGGATGCTGCGCCCGACCGGCAAGCACCCTACAGACAGCGAAACCGCTAGCAGGCCCGGGGAGCGATTCCCTGGTCTGCCCCAATCGCACGGATGCGATTTCGGAACGCCGACAGTGCGTCGTCGTTCTGCGGGCGGCGCGAAGCACCGCTTCGTGCCGGCAAAATTGAGAAACGCCAGGACGGTGTTTTTCAATGGCTTGCATCTGCCGATCCGTTTCACCCAGCCCTGGCCTGTTTGCATGCAATTCCGCCAGCAACGCCGCCGCCGATTGTGGACCGACGAGGCGACCCGTCAGGGCGTCGACTCCGAAGACTCCACCGCGTCGGATGCCGGCTCGGCCGGCCAGCAGCGTGAAACCTACACCTCGCATGCCCGCCGCGAACAGCAGCCCCGGCTCACCGACCTGGTGCCAACGCGCTATCGGGTGCTGACCGGGTGCTACGCGAGCGGGGCGGTCGTCATCGCGGCCCTGGAAGGCCTTTACTCGCGGCTCGACTGGTTCAGCGCACAGTTGGCCCCCGCCGTGCCGCGGGCGCTCGATCTGACCGGCCGCGGCAGCTTCGCCGCCTGGTTTTCCTCGGCCTGGCTGACCATCACCGCGCTGGTGTCAATTCTGATCTATTCGCTCAGGCGGCATCGCATCGATGACCTGCGAGCCCGCTATCGCGTGTGGATTTGGGCGGCCCTCGGCTGGCTGGCCTTGGCGGTGAATCAAACCGCTCCCTGGGACGAACTGGCCCGCGCGGTCGTGCTGCGCGGCGGTGCGCGGATCGGCCTCTCCGCCTCGTGGCTCTGGCCAGTCGTGTCGAGCGGCCTGATCGCGGCCTGTGCCGTGCGGCTATCGATTGAAATGCGGCGTTCGATCTTGTCGCTGGTCTTGTTCTGGGCCGGCGGCCTGGCGTGGCTGGCCGGTGCCTTGACGCCGGCGTTGGCGGGCGAAACCGTGGGGCCGCAATCGCTGGCGATGCTCGTCGCCGGATTGACCCTGACCGGCCAATGGACCATTCTTTGGTCGCACCTGGCCTACGCCCGGCACGTGTTGCTCGACGCTCACGGCCTGATCGAGCCCCGCACCTCCGTGGCTCGTCCCCGGTTGGCTCGCCGCACGCGCAAAGCCGCCGAGAAGGCCGAAGCGGCGAGCGAAAGCTCCGCCCACCGCGGCGCCGCCGCCCAACGGCGCGAAGAACGCGAAACGCCCGCGGCCCAGCGTGCTGCCACCAGTGCGGCCAGTCATGCTGCCCCCGCGCCGGCCAAAGCCGCCGTCGCTATCAAGCCGGCCGCTACGCCCGCGGCAAAATCGACCGCGCCGGCCAAGCCGGCTGCTGCGGCCGTCCGCATCGGCACCGATGAGGAAGACGATGAGGACGACGACGCGTCCGATCGCGGTCTCTCGCGGGCCGAGCGCAAGCGCCTCAAACGCCAGCAGCGCGGCCAGATGCGCAACGCGGCGTAAGAGCGCCAACGCCGCCGCGGTTGTCCCGCCCCACGACCGTCTACTATGATTCTTGTAGACCGATTCCAGTCTGGTCGGCGCACCCGCTGGTTCGGCCACCGTGGGCAGCGCTGGCAGCGCCGAGGGGCGCGATATATGCAGGGCAGGGGAGGGGACGAACGATGAAGGTGATCTTGGCCAGCCCACGCGGTTTCTGTGCCGGCGTGAACATGGCGATCGAGACGCTCGAGCTGGCTCTCAAGCTTTATGGCGCGCCGGTCTATGTGTTCCACGAAATCGTGCACAACAAGCATGTCGTCGAGCGCTTTCGCAAACTCGGCGCCGTGTTCGTGGAAAGCCTGCAGGAAGTTCCCGAGCGTTCGCATCTGCTCTATTCGGCCCACGGCGTGGCCCCCAACGTCCGCGGACTGGCCATCGAGCGGAAGCTGAAAACGATCGACGCCACTTGCCCGCTGGTGACCAAAGTTCACCTGGAGGCCATCCGCTACGCGCTGGCCGGCTACCGGATCCTGCTAATCGGACATCACGGGCACGACGAGGTGATCGGTACGATGGGCGAAGCCCCCGACGCGATCACGCTCGTCGAATCGACCGACGACGTCGACCGGCTCGCTTTCGGCACCGCCCCCGACGGCACGCCCAGCGTACCCGAGAAGCTGGCCTATCTGACTCAGACGACCCTCTCGGTCGACGACGCTAATCGCATCATCAGCCGGCTGAGGGAGCGATTTCCTGCGATCGTCGCCCCGCCGAAGGAAGACATCTGTTACGCCACGCAAAACCGCCAGGAGGCGGTGCGGCAGCTTGCCCCCGAGGCCGACGTCGTGCTGGTCTTGGGCAGCCAGAACAGCTCGAACAGCCAGCGGCTGGCCGAACTCGCTCGCGAAAACGGCGTCGCCGCCCACTTGATCGACGGGGCGGCCGACATCGATCCGGCCTGGTTCGACGCGGCCGATACGGTGCTGGTCACGGCCGGCGCCAGCGCTCCCGAAGCGGTGGTCAAGGAGTGCGTCGACTATTTTGTCGACCACTTCGCCGCCACGGTCGAAGAGCGATCGCTGCGGAGCGAGGATGTCTATTTTCCGCTGCCGCGGGAACTGCGTTCCGCCGCCGAAGGCGCCCCCGCCATCGCCAGCAAATAGCTCAAGCGCCGGACGGGGCTTTTCGATTCGCTACGCCCGTGCCGGCGTTTTGCCGCGATCGGCACTAGCACGCAACTCCTGCACGCGCCGCTCGAGGCGAGTGAGAATCTCCACGTCGGTCGGTCCTGCAGCGCCAAGCGCCGGGCGCAGCGGCAGCGGCACCCCATCGGTGCGGAAGATCGTCCCGCCCGATTCGCGGCCAACCAGCGCGGTGCGGAACGCGACCTCCGCCGTGGAATCGTCGGACGCCGATCCGATCGTCACGCGCGGCAGGCGGGCCAGACGATTCTGCGCCGCCGCCGAGAGTGGCCTGCGATCGGCGGCCACGAGCAATGCCGCATCGACTTCGCCGCGCGTTAGCACCGCCTCGGCCGTGTATTCTTCCGGACTGTATCGCGGATAGCCACGCGCCAGGTCGATCGCTCCTGTGGCGCCGGTTTGCCAGCACAGCACGGCGCCGGCCCCCACAGCGTTGCCGCCGGCCGAAAGCGGTGCGGCCGCCACGCGCGTGTGGGCGTTCAGGTCGCGGACGAGCGCCCACAAGGCATCGACCTGCACGTGCCCCGCACGGGCGTTCCCCAGGGCCTGGTCGAACAGAATCACCGCGTACTTGGCCCCCTTGAGCTCGTCGGCGAGGGTTTGCCAATCGGCTAGCGCGGTGCCGGTGTCGGCCAGCACTCGCGCTCCGTCGAGCGGCACGCCGCGGACGATCGCCCGCAGGATCCAGAGCGCCTCGAAATCGCTGCCGGCACGCAGCGGCACGAACCGATCGGCTGCCGCTGCGCTCTCGGTCGGCGCCGCATCAACGACGATGCAAGTCCGGTCGGACCGGCCGCCAGGCACGAACCGCCCGCGCGGCTCGAGGCTGTAGCGGCTGAAATGGCGGGGATGTGTGACCCGGGGATTGGCCCGCCACACCAAGAGCACGTCGGCCCGATTGGCGATCTCTCCCAGCGAGCACGTCACTTCGCCCACGCCGTGCAGCGACAGCCCCCCTAGGCCGCTGGCGCCGCCGCCGGCCGTGTCGATGACGCCGCCGATCCAATCGGCGATCTTGGCCGCCAGCCGCATGGCTTCGCAGCTCGTTTCGGTCAGTCCATACACGAGCGGCCGTCGGGCCCCGGCCAGCAAATGCGCCGCGCGCTCGATTCCCTCGTCGACGCTGGCCGGTCGTCCGGCCACCAGGCAACTCGGGCCGCCCGCCGGTGCCGTGGCGAACCAGGCTTGCCCGAGCTCGCAAGCGTTTTTGGTCGAGACGACACGGCCGGCCCGCGTCGTCAGCTCGATGTCGTCGCAAGCGCAAGAGCAGCCGGCACAGGTCGCGTCCCGCACGATCCGCTCAGAGTGTTTCGCTGCGGACGGTGCGCTCTCGCCGGTCGTCATCCTGCCTGTGTGTCCGACTGGGCCCGTGGCCGTTTGCGTATGCCCAAAAGTTCTGGCCCCGTGAGGCCGCGACTACTTCGTCTCGGCCTTGGGAACGAACCAGATGTTGCGGAAGCGGACCGGGTTGCCATGGTCTTGCAGATAGAGCGGGCCGGGACCTTCGCCCGCCGCCAGCGGTCCGCCAGGCGTGGCGTGCGGCAGCGGAACCTTGCGCTGTACCGGCACCCCGTTCTCTTTCACGGTGATGATCGGGTCCTTCACCTTCTGGCCGTCCTTGTACTCGGCGGCCGTGAAGTCGATGTCATACGTCTGCCAGGCGCCCGGCGGGAAGCAGACGTTTTGATCCGGCGCCTTGATCGAATAGATGCCGGCACAACCGTTGTCGGCTTCGTCCAACCCGAACGAATCGAGCACCTGCACTTCGTAACGCCCCTGCATGTAGCAGCCGCTGTTGCCGCGCCCCTGGCTGCGGGCCTTGGGCATGTAGGGCAGCCGGA
>DATJTR010000260.1:0-9419 GCA_035503215.1 Pirellulales bacterium | reverse complement strand
TCGCGCTCGCCGCTGCCTTTGGTGAACTCGCTGTATTGCTCGAGCCGCGGCACTTCGGTCTTCACCGGCACGTCCGACCGCGTCGGGGCAAAGCCGTTGAGCGCAGCACGCCGGGCCTTGAGATATTGAATCTCTTCGCTGTCTTCGTCCGGCTTGTAGAACGGCGCTTTCGATACCTCGCTGTCGGAAATCGGAATGCCGAAGCGAGAGCGGAACTCTTTCAGTTCCTTTTCGCTCAGCTTTTTCTGCTGGTGGGTGATGTTGCGTCCTTCGCCCGCCTCGCCGAGGCCGTAGCCTTTGACGGTCTTGGCCAGGATGACGGTCGGCCGACCTTGGGTTTCGACGGCCGCCTTGTACGCGGCGTAGACTTTTTCCGGATCGTGCCCGCCGCGGCGGAGCTTCTTGAGTTCTTCGTCCGACAGACCGCGGACCATTTGCTCCAGCTCGGGATACTTGCCGAAGAAATGCTCGCGGATGTAGGCGCCATCCATGACGGTGTATTTCTGGTACTCGCCGTCGACCACCTCGCCCATGCGGCGGACCAACAAACCGTGCTTGTCCTTTTCGAGCAGTGGTTCCCAGTTGTCTCCCCAAATCACCTTGATCACATTCCAGCCGGCGCCGCGGAAGATGCCCTCCAATTCCTGGATGATTTTGCCGTTGCCGCGTACCGGCCCGTCAAGCCTCTGGAGATTGCAATTGATGACGAAGATCAGGTTGTCGAGTTCTTCACGGCCGGCGAGCGTGATGGCGCCGAGCGTTTCGGGCTCGTCGGTTTCACCGTCGCCGAGGAATGCCCAAACGTGCGAGCCTTTGGTCGACTTGATGCCGCGATCCTGCAGGTATTTGTTGAAGCGGGCCTGGTAGATCGCCATGATCGGCGCAAGCCCCATCGAGACCGTGGGAAACTCCCAAAACTTCGGCATCAGCCAGGGGTGCGGATAGCTCGACAGGCCGCCCCCCGGGGCCAACTCGCGGCGGAAGTTTTCCAGGTGTTGTTCGTTGATGCGGCCTTCGAGAAACGCCCGGGCGTAAATCCCTGGCGCGGCATGTCCTTGGAAGTAAATCTGATCACCGGAGTAATCGTTCCCCTTGCCACGGAAGAAGTGATTGAAGGCCACTTCGTACAGCGTGGCGGCCGAAGCAAAGGTCGAGATATGCCCGCCAATGCCCAGGCTGGAGTCCTTGTTGGCCTTTACGACCATGGCCATCGCGTTCCAGCGGATGATGCTTTTGATCCGCCGCTCCAACTCGCGATTGCCAGGGAAGGGAGGCTGCCGGGAGTCTGGAATGGTGTTGATGTAAGGTGTGTTGGCCGTAAAGGGCAGCTCGACCCCTTCGTGGTGGGCGGCATCGCTCAATTCTTGCAGTAAGAAGGCCACCCGCTCGGGCCCTTGGTTTTCTAGCACCGCCCGCAGCGAATCGAGCCATTCGGCCGTTTCCAACGGGTCGGAATCAGCGTGGGCGGGAAGGGTGTCAGCATTGGCCATGGGCCAGACTCCGAAAATGAATGTAGGAAAAATCGACCGCTGGAACCTGGCCTGCGCCAAGCACCCGTGCGCCGACCGACCGTCGAATCGGGCCGCCCTGGGCCCCTTGTCGCGTGCGGCAGCGCTTGCGAGGCAGGTACGATTGCCCGCGGTCGGCGCGCAACCATACCGACCCGCAATTATCATCCTCTCCGTCGGCGAGGTAAAGAGCGCTAACCTCTTGCCTCGCTGTTCCTTCCGCCACGCTGCCTGGGCCGTTTTACTCGCTTTGGGGGGGAACCTGCTTCCGCGCCTGTCGCGCGGCGCCAAGCTTTCTATCCCGAGGTTTGGCGAGGACTTTTGGGGCGATAGATTTCGGTGGCCGTGCCGAAGAAGACTTCGGCCGCGTTCATCACCGTTTCACTCAACGTGGGATGCGGGTGGATCGTCTCACTGATGTCACGCACCGTGGCCCCCATTTCGATGGCCAGCACCCCCTCGCTGATCAAATCGCCAGCATTGATGCCGACCAGTCCGATGCCGAGCACACGCTCGGTCTCGGGATCGACCAGCAGTTTCGTAAAACCCTCGGTCCGGCCCAGCGCCTGTGCCCGACCGCTGGCTGCCCAGGGGTATTTGCAGACCTCGATTTGGATCCCTTCGGCCTTGGCCTGCTCTTCCGTCAGTCCGGCCCAGGCGATTTCCGGATCGGTAAACACCACGGCCGGGATCGCGTGCGGCTCGAACGCCGCCGGCTCTCCCAGCAAGGCTTCAATGGCCACGCGTCCTTGATGGCTCGCCTTGTGGGCCAGCATCGGTTCTCCCGCTACGTCGCCGATCGCCAGGATATGCGGGTCGGCGGTGCGGAGTTGGTCGTCCACGACGATGAAACCCTTGCGATCAATTTCGACTTGGGTGTTTTCCAAACCCAAGCCCGCGCTGTTCGGTCGACGACCGACCGATACCAACACGCGACTGAAGCGTTCCGTGCGGCTGCCGGCGGCACTCTCGAATCCCACCTCGATCTCGTTTCCTTTGTCGGTGAGCGACGTCACCTTGGTTTCCAAATGGATGGCGGCGAACGCCTTGTTCAGTTTTGCCTGCAGCGGAGCGACCAGGTCGCGATCGGCGCCGGGCAACAGCGTCGGCGTCAATTCGACCACGCTTACCTTCGAGCCCAATTCGGCATAAACCGAGCCCATCTCCAAGCCGATATAGCCGCCGCCGATGACCAATAGCGACTCAGGCACGTCTTTCAGCGCCAGCGCGCCGGTCGAATCCATCACCCGATCGGTCGGCAGCTTGAAGGGGCCGGGAACCGCCGGCTGCGAGCCGCTGGCCAGCACGCAATGTTCGTAGGTCAAGCGATCGCTCGGTTTGCCGTCGGCGTAGTCGAGCCGCAGCGTGTTGGAGCTTTCGAAGTAGCCGCGGGCCGTGATCACGTCGATCTTGCGCTTTTTGGCCAATTGCTTCAGCCCGCCGGTCAGCGTGCCGATAACTTTCTCTTTGCGAGCACGGACCGCGTCGATGTTCACCTTGGGGCGCTCGAACGTGATGCCCCATTCGGCCATTTCTTTCGTTTCGTTGATGACGCGGGCAACATGCAGCAAGGCCTTCGAGGGAATGCAACCCCGGAGCAAACAGGTGCCCCCCAGTTGCGGATCGGCCTCGACCAAGGTGACCTGCATCCCTAAATCGGCGGCCAAGAACGCGGCGGCGTAGCCGCCCGGCCCGCCCCCCAAAACAACCAGTTGCGTTTCCATGACAGTCTTTCAAACCGTGTGCAGCCCGCGGAGGTCGGCACAGCAAGGATAAAAATACAATCGACGCTATTCGATCCGTTCTCGCTTTCGACCGGTCGGGCGACGGCACGTGGCACGATCGCCAAGACGCCAGGCCGCTCAGCGCGCGTTGCGTTTCTGAAAGTCGAGCATGAAGTCGCGCAGCTCCCGCACCCCCTCGATCGGCATGGCGTTGTAGATCGAGGCGCGAATGCCACCGACGGAGCGATGTCCCTTCAGTTCGTGCAGTTTCTTGGCCTTGGCTTCCTTGACGAAGGTTGCTTCCAATTCTTCGCTAGGCAGCCGCCAGGTGACGTTCATCGCCGAGCGGCAATCGGCCTTCGCGTGGCCGCGATAGAATCCGCCACTCTCGTCTAGCACGTCGTGCAGCAGTTTGGCCTTTTCGTCGTTGAGTTTGGCCATCTTCGCCAGCCCGCCAACGTCATTCTTCAACCAGCGGGTGATCAGCGACAAGATGTAGATGGCAAACACCGGCGGCGTGTTGAGCAAGGAATCGTTCTTGGCAAGCACGCGATAATCAAGCATCGACGACAGCTTTTCCGGACTGCGGGCCAACAGCTCGTCGCGCACGATCACCACGGTCACCCCGGAGATGCCGGCGTTCTTTTGGGCACAGGCGTAGATCATGCCGTACTGTTCGACCGGCACCGGCCGCGACAGAAAGTCGCTCGACAGATCGGCCACGAGCGGCACATTGCCGGTCTTGGGCATGTCGCGAAACTGCACGCCCTGAATCGTTTCGTTCGAGGTGACGTGAACGTACGCAGCGGTCGGGCTGAGCTTCAGCTCGCCGGCTGCCGGCAGGCGGTTGTAGTTGTCGGCCTTGCCATCCCAGGCCGCACGCACCTCCCCCTCCTTGCGAGCTTCTTCCAGCGCCTTTTGCCCCCAACTGCCGGTCACGATGTAATCGGCACTGTTGCCGGCCAGCAGATTCATGGGCACCATCGAGAACTGCAGGCTGGAGCCCCCCTGCAGAAAGAGAATCTGGTATCCAGATGGAATGCCCAGCAATTCGACGAGCGCCTGCTTGGTTTCGGCCATAATCGCCTCGAACGGCTTCGACCGATGGCTGATCTCCAGCACCGAGATTCCGACCCCGGGGAGGGAGAGCAAGTGCCGTTGGGCCTCTTCCAGAACCGGCAGCGGCAGCACCGCCGGCCCGGGCGAAAAATTAAAAACGCGTTCGACCATTTTGCGCTCCACCCGAGGCCGCGACCGGCCACCCCTCAAAACCGAGATAAACCGTCAAGATAGCCAGGAAAGCACCGCTTCTCAAACCCAAATGACACCTGCCGCTCGGGGTAAATCTGCCCAGTCGGCGGCCGAGAAAAACCGGCCGTAAATCGCCAACCAGCGGTTGAATGTCGCCGCGTCAACTGCCCTATTTGAGTTCAGGGGGTCCGCAGCGACCCGAAACCGTGCCGAGCGCCTCAAGCCGCTCACGCCGTATTGCCGATCCGGCGCACGCATCCTCCGTAGTGGACACCACTTCCATGGCCGAGGTTCTCAGCCGCCGCTCTCGAATGCCGGCACCTGCCGACGAGGTTTTTCGTTGGCACGAGAGGCCGGGTGCGTTCGAGCGCTTGGCACCTCCCTGGCAGCGAATCGAGGTGGTCGAACGGCAGGGCGGGATCGAGCCCGGCGGCCGTGTGTCGCTTCGGCTGCCGTTTGGACCGTTGAAAATCGGTTGGCGACTCGAACATCGCGACTATATTGCCGGTCGGCAGTTTCGCGATTGCCAGCTATCGGGGCCGTTTCGCCACTGGTCGCACACCCACCAGGTCGAACCCGATGGACCCGACAACTCTTTTCTAATTGACCACATCGAATATGCTTTGCCTGGCGGAGCGCTGGGGCAGAAAGCGGCGGGGGGTTTCGTCCGCCGCGAATTGGACCGGCTCTTCGCCTATCGTCACGCCGTCACTGCCGCCGACTTGGCCGTCCATCGTCGCTACGCCGGAGTACCCAATATGCGGATTGCCGTCGCGGGAGCATCGGGATTGATCGGCTCGGCCCTGGCCCCGTTTCTCACGACCGGCGGGCACGACGTCCACAAGCTGGTCCGCGGCGCGCCAAACACCCCGACCGACGTTCCCTGGGACCCGGCGGCTGGCACGATCAGCACCGATCGCTTGGCCGGCTGCCAGGCAGTCGTCAATCTGGCCGGGGAAGGAATCGCCAACCGTCGCTGGACCGAGCGGCAGAAGGAACGCATTCTCAAAAGCCGCATCGAGAGCACCGCTTTGATAGCCCGCACGCTGCCGACGCTCGATCCGCGGCCGCTGGTTTGGGTCAATGCCTCGGCGATCGGTTTTTACGGCGACCGAGGGGAAGAACTGCTCGACGAAGCGAGCTGTGCCGGCGAGGGATTCTTGCCCGACGTTTGCCGCCAGTGGGAAGCTGCTACGGCTCCGGCAGCCGACGCGGGCATTCGGGTGGTGCGGATTCGTTTCGGCATCGTGCTGAGTCCGGCCGGCGGAGCGCTGGCCAAAATGCTCCCTCCGTTTCGTGCCGGGGTTGGTGGCCGCTTGGGGGACGGTCGACAATATATGAGCTGGATCGATTTGGACGACGTCGTCGGCGCGATCCATCACGCGATCATGAATCAGGCGGTTTCCGGTCCGGTGAATGCCGTCGCGCCGAATCCGGCGACGAATCTCGAATTCACCAAAACGCTGGGCCGAGTCCTTGGACGGCCGACGATCTTTCCCGTTCCGGCGGCTGCCTTGCGGCTGATCTTCGGCGAGATGGCCGACGCGATGCTTTTGTCCAGCACGCGCGTCCATCCGGCGCGGCTGCTCGAAACCGGCTACGCATTCCGATGTGCACAGCTTGAAGCATCGCTGCGGCATCTGCTGGGGAAGTAGAAGTCGGAATACTGGACACCGCCTGTGCGGCCAACGATACTCGCTGGGAAAGCTTCCCCCCTGAACTCCCCCGTTTGGAGACCCTCCAATGTTGCGTCGTTTCCGCCGGTTGTTCTGCCTCGCGGCGTTCGTGACTGCAATCGCCTGCGCTGGCTGGGCCGTGGCCGGTGAAATCGAGCATGAACCCGGCATCGAATACGCCAATCCGGCCGACCAGCATTTGAAGCTCGACCTGACCCGGCCAAAGCAGATCGAGGGGCGGGTGCCCGCGGTCGTCTGCATTCACGGCGGCGGTTGGGCGGGGGGTACGCGCGAGGGCTGGCAATGGGCCTGCGACGAACTGGCACGACGCGGTTTCGTCGCCGTCACGGTTACCTATCGACTCACTCCGGCCTATCACTTCCCCGACCATGTCGAAGACGTTCAAGCGGCAGTTCGCTGGGTGCGCGACAATGCCGAGCGATTGAAAGTAGATCCCAGCCGGATCGGTGTGGTGGGCGATTCGGCCGGCGGACATCTGGCCCAGTGCTTGGGAGTCGGAGCCGACGTCGACCGATTGCAGGCTGCCGGCAAGCCGGGAGGAGCCATCGATCCGAATTGCCGCGTGGCATGCGTCGTCAACATCTATGGCCCGAACGATCTGACCCGCGAGGTGCCCAAAAACGTCGCTGGTCTGTTGCGCAATTTCCTGGGTGATCCGGAAAAAGACCACCTGAATTACATCCTGGCCAGCCCGTACTATTGGGTGACGCCTGACGCCGCGCCGACGCTGATCATCCACGGCACGAAAGACGATGTTGTTCCGTTCGAGCAAGCCCAGGTGATGCACGAGCGATTGAAAGCGGCCGGCGTGGAAGTCGAGCTCTTGCCGATCGAGGGGGCCAAGCACGGCTTCGGTGGCGCCGACGCCGAAAAGGCTCACGCCGCGATGTACGACTGGCTCGAGCGCCACCTGAAGCGGAATACGCCCGCTTCGTAACGGTCGAATCGGTCCCGCGAGAAACGTCGATGATGCCCCGCGCCGGTCTCTCTATTTTGGTCGTGTTCTGTATCGCTACGGCCGGATGCGCGGAGGCGAGCGAGCTGATCCACGTCGAACACAACATCGAATACAGCAATGCCGGGGATCAGCATCTCAAGCTCGATCTGACGCGGCCCCTCAAGATCGAGGGGCTAGCCCCGGCGGTGGTGTTCATTCATGGCGGGGCCTGGACGACCGGCAAGCGATCGCATTGGCAGTTCGCTTGCGATGAGTTGGCCCGGCGGGGCTTTGTGGCGGTCACCGTGCAATATCGCCTGGTGCCCGCCTTCAAGTTCCCTGCCCAATTGGAAGACGTGCAGGCCGCGGTCAGGTGGTTGCGGGCAAATGCCGAGCGGTTCAGGATCGATCCCGAGCGAGTGGGTGCCGTGGGCGTTTCGGCTGGAGGGCATCTGGCCGAATGTCTGGGGGTCGGCGCCGACGTCGAACGGCTCGCGCCACACCCGGCGAACGAAAATGCCGGCCCAATCGATCCGAGTTGCCGCGTACAGTGCGTCGTCAGTTACTACGGGCCTTGCGATCTGACGCGCCAGGTGAGCGTCGGCGTGAGCAACGTATACCTCAAATTTCTCGGCGGGACCTTGGAGCAAGCCCGTCAGAAATACATCCTTGCAAGTCCGCTCTTTTGGCTGACTCCCGACGCCGCGCCGACCTTGCTGATACACGGCACCAAGGACGACGTCGTTGCGATCGAGCAAAGCGAGATCTTCCGCGATCGATTGAAAGCCGTAGGGGTCGACGCCGAATTGCTGCCCATCGCCCAGGCTGGGCACGGCTTCGAGGGCGCAGGCGCCGAGCGCGCGGCAGCCGCCATGTACGATTGGCTGGAACGGCACTTGAAGGCCGAGCGGAAATAGCAGCACGACCTGACAGGTCAGACGAGCGCAAAGCGATTGTGCGGCCGCCCGCGGCGGAACGATTTGACTTAGAACACGTCAATCGCGGGGCGCCCCAGCGGCGAGTGCAGGGCGACGTGCCCCGGTTTTCGCCCGCCAAGCGTTCCAGCCGGCGGTGCGCGTCGATTCAGGCAGTTCGCCGAGCGACGGGCGAAACGTCCTGCCGCGAATCGATCACGTCGACCAGGTTTACCACCTGTTCGACCCCCTCGATTTTTTCGACGATCGATTGCACGGTCTGCTTCAGATAGAAGGTCGGCACCCGGCCACGCAAGGTGATGACGCCCGCCTCGTAGAAGCAGCGGATGCTGCGGAGATAATAGTACGAACTTTCGCGTAACCGGCGCTCGACGGCTTGCACAATCGGCGATACGGTCGGTGTAGCCAAAACCGGAGAAGTCGAAGAGGGCGTACTGACCACGACCGACGAACTGGTTAAGCCCGAGGCCACCCCCGACGAATTGGCAATTACCGGCGGAGGGGCATTGCCAAGGACCGAGGTCGAAGGGTGTGCAGCCGAGGGTGTGCGGTGCCCCCCGGCAACCGTAAGAGCCATGATTCCGTTTCCTTGTGCTGGTTGGTTCCAGTAGCTTGGGAACAGGCGGCTCCGCTTTGCCACCCACGCTTGTGAACCCATCTGTCCGGCTCGGCGCGCATCCTTGCGGTAGTCCGTAATGGCGGAACCGAAGAATGAGGCGGGAACGGCAGGTGGGAAGGACATCGTTGGCAAAGGGCATATCGCGTGCCAAGGGGTCGAAGCTCGGAGGGAAATTCGAGGACCCTACGCCGATTACCCCTTGACGACAGGGTTTTTTGAAGGTTCACCCGCGCGGCCCTGGCTCTCCCCCAGCGGCCTCAAAACCAGCTCGGTTGTGCGCGTTCTAGGCATGTGCTGCCCGACGAGGCGGCATTGAGACCCGTTCGCGCGCACAGTTCGGTCCCTTGCGAGCAACCCTCGCACGAACGGGGGCCGGCCCCCTCTGGGTCAACACTTGCCGCCACTTGCGGCACGCCAGCGGACTGGTGTAGATTTGCCGAGGTTCGCGGGCAAAACTCACGGCTAAAACGGCAGTTACGCTCTTCTCCCGCCTGTGCTAGCCCCCACGCCGCGCGAGCGCTTCGGCCGATGCCGATCGGCGAGGAGACCCGTCTTGCAAACGACCACGCTCACGATCCCCTTTCTTCAGTTCTACGTTTTCATCCTAGCCGGATTCGTGGGCTATCTGGTGATCACCAAAGTTCCGGCTCTGCTGCATACACCCCTGATGTCGGCAACCAACGCCATCTCGGGCATTTCGCTTGTCGGTTCGTTGGTTGCCGCCGGTGGCGGGCAGGGCAAGCTCGCC
>DATJTR010000259.1:0-6843 GCA_035503215.1 Pirellulales bacterium | reverse complement strand
GAAGAAGGCTTCGACCACGCGGGCGTCCCACTGCGTGCCCGCCCCCTCGCGCATGATCGTGTCGAGCCGTTCGTCGGGCAGTCCCTTGCGATAGGGGCGATCGCTGGTCATGGCGTCGAACGAGTCGGCCACGGCTACGATCCGCGCCATGAGCGGAATCTGGTCGCCGGCCAGCCCGTGCGGATAGCCCTTGCCATCCCACTGCTCGTGGTGGTGCAACACGACCGGTAGTACGTCGTCGAGCTGCTTCAGGCCGGCCAGAATGCGGTAGCCGATTTCGGTATGCGTTTTGATGTGCTCGTATTCGGCCTCCGTCAACCGCCCTTCCTTGCGCAGCACCGTGTCGTCGATGCCGATCTTGCCGGTGTCGTGCAGCAGGCCGGCCAGGTAGATGCGGGCCTGCATGTGATTGTCGCCCCCCAGCTCTTCGGCCAGCCGGCGGGCGACCTGTCCCACGCGGTTGCTATGACCGCAGGTGTGGGTGTCCTTGGCGTCGATGGCCGACGTGAGTGCCCGCACCACGTCGTTCAAGAGTTCGGCCTGTTGCCGGTAGAGTTCGATGTTGCCCGAGTGAATCCCCAGGATCACCGCGACCGAGTTGAGCAGGCTGGCTTCGACGGTGCCCAGCTCGTGGTTCTCACTGTGATTGAATACCGCCAGGTGGCCGAACAGGTTGTTGCCTTCGGTCAGCGGAATGATGATCGCCTGGCGGATGCCGGGAAAGGGCCACGAGGTTTCGGCGGCCGTCGGTTGATTGATGATCGTCGGCCGGTCGTCGCGCTTGATTTCCAAGTGGGCGACCAGGTGGGCAAAGCCGTCGCCGTCGACCGGCACCGGCCCGTGCGTCAAAAAGACCGTCTCGGTTTCGGCGCCGTCTCCTACGTCGGCCGAGCGGTTCACCGCCAAGAGGTGCAAGGCCAGCGATTCGACCGGTAGGACGTCGGCCAACCAACCCAGCGCGCGCTGCCCCAGTTCTTCGTTGCGGCTGGAGAGCTTCAGGTTTTGCGTCAAGTGATAGAGCAGGCTGATTTCTTCGTAGGTCGTCGCCAGGTTCAGCGACACGCTGCTCAATTCACGTTCCAGGCTTTCGGTGCCGCGATCGGCCGAGAGTTTGTCGGCCAGCAGCCGGGCGACCGGCAGCAGGCGCTGGGGCGGCCAGACGGTTTGTTTGCTCAGCCAGGCGGTGCAGGCCTGCGCGGTCGTGCCCAGCCAGCGTTCGATCTTCACCCGGTCCGCTTCCGATTCGACCGACCGGCTCAAGAAGGTTCCGAGCGCCACCACGGTGCGCCCGCCCACCACGGTGGGCAGGGCCAGGGTCAGCGCCGGTTCGTCGTCTTCGATCAATTCGGGCACTTGCCGCCGGGCCACCTCCCGGCCGAGCTCGGCCTTGACCATCCAGTCGAGTCCGCCATGCGCCGGCGCGGTGTGCAGCAGGTCTCCCGAGCTTCCTTCCAAAAGACTGAACTCGGTGCCGAAGACTTCGAAGAGCACGGCGCTCAATTGTTCCAGGGCCTGGCGCAGCTCGGGCTCGTCGTCGAGTCGAGTTTCCGATGGCGAATTACACACGATGCGTGCAGTCACTTTGCAAGCCTATCAATGCTGCAGAGGGTAATTACGCGACATACTCCCGCTGCCACATGTCGCGTCACTTGTCGATCGTTGTTGCCGTCTCGCTGTTGCGCAAAAGGCCGGAAAAACACTGGGGGTACGTCACCCTGCGTGCAACCTCGGCTATCCAACTCTAGGTCACCCCGCGCGATGCGGCATCGCGCAATCGTGTCAACCGTGTCACACCGAATACCCCGATAGAGCGCGCACACGATCGGCTTGTGTCGATCGTAGGGGCTGCACGGCGCGGTGCTGTCGAAAGGCGACGCCAGGCCAGTGGAAATCGCAGTCAGAAACCGGCCATTCGCGGCCGTGCAGAAAACAGAAGCAGCGGACGCTGTCCCGCGCTCAGCTTCCTTGGCGGTTGCGATACCGCGCGCTCACCCGGTCGAGTAGGGCCCGATCTTTCGGCGACAGACCGGTCATTCCCTCTTCGTGCAGACGCACCAGAATCTCGTCCACCCGGCGCTCTTCTTCCTCTTCGATTTGCCGCTGCCTCCGCAGCCGGGCCTCGTGGCGATGGGCCATCCAACGGCGGAACGACCCCGCCCCTCCATCGCGGCGCGGGCGGTCGAGCTGACGCTCCAAGCTGGTGTAGCCCTGCGAGAAGTCGTAGTTGAACAGCTCGTCGTCCAACTCGGCTTCGTCCAGGCGGGACATCTCTTGCTTGGCGGTGAAGTACAGCACCATGGCCAACAGCACGAACGCCACCCAGGCCGGCAGCAGGCTCGTCGGCGATTCTTCGGAACTCACCCAAGCCATCATGCATAGCAGCGCGGCCGCAAACTTGCCCGACCAGGTCACCACTTGCCCGGCCGTGCGGTGGTCGAGCCATCGCCGCAGCAGCGACCGCAGAATCCGCCCGCCATCCAGCGGGAAGGCCGGAATCATATTCACCAGCACCAGCAGCCAATTGATCCAGAACGTCAGCTTCAGGGCCTCGACCAGCGTGCCTCCTTCGCGCAGGCCGATCGGGTTCAGCGGATTCCATAGTCCGACCAATTCTTGGTCCCGCGACAGGATCAAGGGAGCTACCATCGAACAAACGAGCAGGTTCACCAGCGGGCCGGCCGCGGCCACGATCAATTCGAGCTGCGGCTCGCGCGGCACCTGCGGCGCCGCCAAACCACCCAAGGGCCAGATCACGATCTGATCGACGTGCCCGCCCACGCGGATTGCGGCGATGGCATGGGCGATTTCGTGGACCAGCACGCTGGCAAACAAGATGCCCAGCAGCAAGGCGCTGTCGCGGAGCAAGCCGTGGTGCGGATAGCGGCTGGTCAAATAGAGAGCCAGCACCACCAGTCCGAGAAAGAAGGCGTGGACGCGCACATAAACCCCGCCCCAGCGTCCAAACCCGACATTGACGCTCCAACTCGCAAGATCACGCATGGTTCAGTACACGGACGATATTGCGCAGTTTCTTCCGGGCGCGGCAGCCGACGAAACGGCCACGGCCCCACGACGCCGATGTGACCCGAAATCCCATCCTATCACTGAAATCTGCTGGAATCAATCAAACGAATCGCCCGGCCGATTCGCCGCTGCGCGGGGGGACGCGTCGCCCTCCGCGCGCTCGTGTGGCCGTCTCCCGCCCCTTCGCGGCTCGCCGCAGTTTGCCAATGAAAAATGCCGTGCTCCCCGCGAGAGCGGCTGCGGATTGCCGCTCGATTCGACTATGATTTTGAAAAGGGAGGTTGTGCAAAGTCGATCGTGCCGGGCAACACGTCCGCAGCCGATTCGCGCCGCGTTTCGTGCGAGGCAGGCCTCCCTTGAGGGGGGAATCGCTCACAGTTCACGCGTTCGCACCGTGCGCGGGGTGGCCCGACGCGCGAACGCTCGCATGGATTTTCTGCTTCGATTTTATTCGGTTAAGGAACAGATGCATGCCGGTCGGCAAACAGGAATTCCGGGCCGCGCTCGGACACTTCGGCTCGGGAATCAACGTGGTGACCGCCCACTTGCCCGGCGGACAGCCGGCCGGCATCACGGTCACCGCGTTTTGCAGCGTGTCGCTCGAGCCGCCTTTAGTGCTAATCTGCATCGATCGGCGCGCCCGGCTGCACGATCCGCTCGCCAGCGGCCAGCGGTTCGCCATCAATATTCTGTCCGCCGATCAGGAAGTTCTTAGCCGCCGGTTTGCCAGCAGTAGTCCCGACCAGTTTGCCGGCGTCGGCTACACCGTGAGCGGCGAAGGGACCGTCTGGCTCGACGACACGCTGGCGGTGATCGAGTGCAGTTTCGTCGAGAAATACCCGGGCGGCGACCACACGATCATTGTCGGACAAGTGGAAGCGACGCGCGTTCACGAAGCGAAGCCGCTGCTCTATTTTCGGGGTGGCTACGCGCAATTGGCCTGAAAGGTAGCATCATGTTCGCCGCTTCCGCGCGCTCGCGCATCGCAACTCTCGCCCTGCTGCGCCGCTGGCTGCTGCCGTTCTCTATTGCGCTCGTCGCGCTGCTAACGTCGGCAGCCATCCACTTGGCACGGGCACAAGCCCCGGCTGTTCCGGCCGCCGGCGACGCTACCGCCCCCAAGGCCGACGCGACGCCCGCGGCCGATCCGTTGCCCGCGCCGCTGACGCATTACCAGGGGCGCGAGATTGCCATGACGATGCACTACGAGGGGGCCGGCTGGCTGACGCGCGAATCGCGCGACCGTGAAGAAGACACGCGCACGCTGCTCGGGGCATTGCACGTCAAACCGGGTCAGTCGGTGTGCGATCTCGGTTGCGGCAACGGTTTCTATACGTTGCAATTGGCCAAACGCGTGGGCGAAAAAGGAACCGTTTACGCCGTCGACATCCAGCCCGAAATGCTGCACCTGCTCGACGTGCGAGCGAAAAGCGTGGGGCACAAGAACATCAAACCGGTGCTGGGCAATCGGGTCGATCCGGCACTGCCGGCCGCGCAGCTGGACATGGTGCTGTTGGTCGACGTTTATCACGAGCTGTCGAATCCCGCGGAGATGCTGCACGCGATTCGCGCCAGCCTCAAGCCCGATGGCCGCATGGTGCTGGCGGAATTTCGCTTGGAAGATCCCGAGGTGCCGATCAAGCTGCTGCACAAGATGAGCAAGGAGCAGATTCTCAAGGAAATCTTGCCGGCCGGCTTCCGTTTGGTCGAGCAATTCGACGATCTGCCGTGGCAGCATTTGATGTTTTTTGGGCCCACCCTGGCGGCAGAGCCGGGCCGCTAATCCGCCCCTCGGTGACGCCCGGGCGTGGTCGGGCGCCAAGCGTTACGGCAGGGCAGTGCTAGCAGGGGGTAGGGCTGCGGCCCGGGAAATTGCGGGTTCCCGCAAAAATCCCCCCGGAAAAGCAATAATTTTTTCTGGTTTTTCCGTACTCTTGGGCCGCAACATTTGGCGGGACAAACGGTTAGATTTTCGTAAAAAGTTGCGTACCGCTTGCGCAATGCTTACAATCAACAACTGCAAGATTACCGCCTAGGCAAACTTTGCACATCCCGCTTGGGCAAGTTTTGCAGATCGGCACTTTTTCGGGCAGAAGTCATTTCGGAACGGTGACTCCCGTCTAATGAAGTAGACTCCGCAACTCAGACTCGGCAGCTAGAGGGTGTGACAGCGCCCTTCTCGAGCGCTCTTGTCGATTTCCGTAGGGTAACGGCGACCGGCGGCGTATCGGGTAAAAGAGAAGAGCATGGTTGAAACATCGAGAGCCGCCGACCTCGGCGCTCAACGGACGACGGGTTCGCGAGCCACGGCGGCGAACCGAGAGTGGGTTTTGGGCCAGACCACCGCCGTAAGGCGCATCGCGCAGCACATCGAGCGTGCCGCCGAGGTCCAGTGCACGGTGCTCATCTCCGGCGAAACCGGCACCGGCAAAGAAGTCTTCGCCCGCTTGTTGCACAGCGTCGGCAACCGCAGCGCCAAACCGTTCGTGCCGGTCAACTGTGCCGCCCTCACGGCCACCCTGGCCGAAAGCCAGTTGTTCGGCCACGAAAAAGGGGCGTTCACCGGAGCGGACGGTCGCACGCTGGGCGTGTTTCGGGCCGCCGAACAAGGGATCGTGTTTCTCGACGAAGTCGGCGAGATGCCGCTCGAGCTGCAGCCCAAGTTGCTTCGCGTGCTACAGCAGCAGGAAGTCACGCCGGTCGGCTCGGCCCATCCGGTGCGTATCGACGTGCAAGTGCTGGCCGCCACGAATCGCAATCTGGAGGCCGAGGTCGCGGCCGGCCGGTTCCGCGAAGACCTGTACTACCGCTTGAACATGGTCGAGTTGCGCGTGCCGCCGTTGCGCGAGCGTCGCGAAGACATTCCCGAATTGATCGATTTCTTCTCGGCCCGCTTCGCCGAGCGCTATCAACGGCCGCGCTGGCAGCCCGACCTGGATACGCTCCACGCGTTTTGCGAATTCAACTGGCCTGGCAACATCCGGCAATTGCAGCACGTGATCGAGCAAGCCTACGTGCTCGACTGCCCGCCGGCGTTGCCCGTCAAGCCGCACTCCGCGCAGGCGCGCTTCGCGCTGCCCTTTACCGACTTGAATCGGTTGCGTTATTTTGCCGTCCGCCAGGCGTTGGAAACGACGCGCGGACACAAGGGGCGGGCCGCCAAACTACTCGGCGTCCACGCCAACACCTTGACTCGTTTGCTCAGTCAAATGGCCCGCCAAGGCGAAGAGATCGGGCCGTTCGGCGATCACGTGGAATAAGCTGCTGCTCGAAAGCGAATCAGCGTCCAGGCAAGTCCGATTGGGCCCGTTTCGACGGGCCCATTTTTTTGCGCGCCGCACGGCGGGTCTTGTACTCACGCCGGCGGCGCGGTACGCCGCACGCGACCGCTGACATACACGTCCTGGCCGACCGCCTGAATCCGCATCTCTTCCAATTGCGCGCGATCTTCGATCGCCGCGCGCCCCAAACCGGCCAGCGGTCCGGGAGCAGCCGCGCCGCCGAACAGTTTCGGCGCTAGAAAAACGTGCACTTCGTCGATCTGATCGAGATCCAGCAATGTTCCCAGCACCTGGCTTCCGCCTTCGACCAGCACGTTCGTCATCCGCCGGCGCCCGAGTTCGGCCAGCAGGGTATCGAGCCTTTCGACCCGATTGCTCCCTCCACAGCAAAACACCTCGCAGCCGGCGGCCGTCAGCCGGGCCACGTCTTCCGCCCCGGCCTGCGGCGCGGTGATCACCAGCACGGGCACCTCGCCGGCCGAGCGCACCAGCCTGCTCGTCGACGGCAGCCGTGCACGGCTGTCGAGCACCACGCGCG
>DATJTR010000258.1:0-7114 GCA_035503215.1 Pirellulales bacterium | reverse complement strand
CACGTCGGCGGCGCTCAAGTTGTTCGTGATCAGAAACAGCGCCATGTCCCCCACGGCTTTCGACGAGGGGGTAACCTTGACGATGTCGCCCAACAGCTCGTTGCACTGGGCGTACATTTTGCAAATGTCGGGCCAGCGGTGGGCCAAGCCGATCGCCTTGGCCTGCTCGTAGAGATTGGTGTATTGGCCGCCGGGGATTTCGTTTTGATAGACGTCGGCCGTGCTGGCCATCATTCCCGTTTCGAAGGGGACATAAAACTCGCGCACGGCCTGCCAATATTGATCGAGCTTTTGCAGGGCGTCGAAATCGAGCTGGGTGTCGCGGGGCGTGAAGCGGAGCGACTCGACGATCGAGTTCAGATTCACTTGCGAAGTCATGCCCGAGAAACTGGCCAGGGCGCAATCGACGATATCAACGTCGGTTTCGCTGGCCTTGATCAGCGTGGCGGCCTGCACGCCGGAAGTGTCGTGCGTGTGGAAATGGATCGGGATGCCGATTTCGCCCTTCAGCGTCTTGATCAGCTTTTGGGCCGCGTAGGGTTTGCACAGGCCGGCCATGTCTTTGATGGCCAGCATGTGGGCGCCGAGTTTTTCCAGTTCCTTGGCCAGCTCGACGTAATACTTGAGGTCGTATTTCGTCCGCCGCTCGTCGAGGATGTCGCCGGTGTAGCAGATGGCCGCTTCGCACAGCGCGCCCGAGGCGACGACCGCCTCGATGGCGATGCGCATGTTCGGCACCCAGTTGAGCGAGTCGAAGATGCGGAAGATGTCCATGCCCGCGGCGGCCGATTCCTCGACGAAGGCCTTCACCACGTTGTCGGGATAGTTCGAATAGCCGAGCGCGTTCGAGGCGCGAAACAGCATTTGAAACAGGATGTTGGGAATCCGGGAGCGGAGCTCTTCCAGCCGCTGCCAGGGATCTTCCTTCAAGAACCGCAGGGCGGTGTCGAACGTCGCCCCGCCCCACATTTCGAGCGAGAAGAACTGCGGGGTGAGTTTGGCGTAGGCGTCGGCGATGGCCAGCATGTCGTAGGTGCGCACCCGCGTGGCCAGCAGCGATTGATGGGCGTCCCGGAGCGTGGTGTCGGTGATCAGCAGCCGCTTTTCTTTTTTCACCCAGCGGCAGAACGCCTCGGGGCCCAGCTCCTTGAGCTTTTCGCGCGTGCCGGGGGCCGGCGGGCCAAGATCGTCGAGCTTGGGGAGTGGAGCGGGCTCGCGGCGGACGTTGACCGGCGGATTCTTCACGTAGGGGTTGCCATTGACGATCACCCCGGCCAGATAGTTGAACAGCTTGGTGGCCCGATCTTGCCGGGCTTTGAACTGGAACAGCTCCGGCGTGTCGTCGATGAACTTGGTGGTGAAGCCGCCGGCGATGAAGCGCGGATGGGTGACGAGGTTGATCAGGAACGGAATGTTCGTTTTCACGCCGCGGATGCGGAATTCCTGCAGTGCCCGCTCCATCCGCCGGGCGGCGTCGGAAAACGTGCGGGCCCAGGCGGTCACCTTGACCAGCAGCGAATCGTAGTACGGCGTGACCAGCGCGCCGGAAAACGCGCTGCCGGCGTCGAGCCGCACGCCCAGCCCACCCGAGGAGCGGTAGTGCACGATGCGGCCGTAGTCGGGCAGAAAGCGGTTTTCGGCGTCCTCGGTGGTCACGCGGCACTGCAGCGCGAAGCCCGACGTGCTGATTTCCTCTTGCCGGCCGAGGGCGATCGCCGGATCGTCGAGCTTGAGCCCTTGGGCCACCAGGATCTGGCATTTGACGATGTCGACGCCGGTGACGACTTCGGTCACCGTGTGCTCGACCTGAATGCGCGGATTGACTTCGATGAAGTAGTACTTGTTCGTATCGGTGTCGAGCAGGAATTCGACGGTGCCGGCGCTCTCGTAGCGGACGCTGCGGCCGATGCGCAAGGCGGCCTGGCAGATTTCGTCGCGCACCGCGGGATCGAGATTCAAGGCCGGCGCGATTTCGACCACCTTTTGATAGCGCCTTTGCACCGAACAGTCGCGCTCGAACAGGTGGACCAGGTTGCCGTGCTTGTCGCCGATCAATTGCACTTCGATGTGCCGCGGCCGGGGGATGAATTTCTCCAAAAAGACTTCGTCGCTGCCGAAGGCCGACAGCGATTCGCGCTGAGCTTGCTCCAGCGCGGCGGGCAACTCTTCGGCCGTGGGCACGACGCGCATGCCGCGTCCGCCGCCGCCGTGCGCCGCCTTGAGCAGCACCGGATAGCCGAGCTTCTCGGCCAGCTTCAGCGCCTCTTTACCCGGCTTGAGCGGTTCGTCGCTGCCGGCCAGCACCGGCACGTCGGCCGCGGTGGCGATTTTGCGGGCGGCGATCTTGTCCCCCAGCCGCTCCAGCACTTCGGGACGCGGGCCGCAAAAGTTGATGCCGGCCGCCGCGCACGCCCGCGCCAGGTGCGGATTTTCGGACAAGAAACCGTAGCCGGGGTGAATGGCGTCTACTTCGTGCTGGCGGGCGATTTCGATGATCGCCGGAATGTTCAGATAGGCCCGAATCGGCTCGCCGGCATGGCCCACGAGATAGGCTTCGTCGGCCTTGAAGCGGTGCAGGGCGTAGCGGTCTTCGTGCGAATAAATCGCCACCGTGCGAATCCCCAATTCGTGGGCCGTGCGGCAGACACGAATGGCGATTTCACTGCGGTTGGCGACGAGCAGTTTGCGAATGGTGGGCATTGGTGATCGGCACAGTTTTCCGTGAAACGAAGCCTGGTGTGCGGCGCGCGAGCGATTTGTCTCGCCCCATGGCTCGCGCGCAGACGCGGCCGTCGAGAACCGGCGGCCAATTTCTTGGATAAACTGCGGGGGGCCTGGGGCGTTCCAGGCCAAAATGTAACAGCGCCCGCCGGGGAATCACCAGGGGCCGCCGGGCGGGGGGAAGGAAAAAAGGGCCGGTTTCTCGCGATCGCCACGCCGGCCGGCAATCGCCGGGTGGTCGGGGCTGGCGCGGAACGCGAGTTTGAATCGACGCACAGGAAGGGTTAATTTATTTTTTGCCCTCGCGCCAGTCAGCCCAAGCAGTCGGATCGGGTCTTGCAAATTGTGCTGCGCGCACACGCGGTGCCGGCAAACCGTGCGGCTTTGGGAAAGTTTTGCGCTAGCGGCTTGGTTTGCCGCGAGCGTCGGCATTGCAATCGCCGAACTGGTACTAAGCTATATCCCCAGTCGATCGGCCGAGGGGCGAGCGCCGGGGAGCAGTGAAGACCGGGCGTTCGAGGCCGTGCCGCGAGCCCAATTCCGGGTGGGGAACTTTTGACGACAGTGAAATGCTCACGACCGAACTAACCCGACGCGCACGCGAGGGTTCCTCGCCCTTTGCGCGTCGGGTTAGTTTGTCGAGCGCCAGGCGGCGATGAAATGCGCGCTGGCGATCGCTGAGCATCGTTGGCAGTGCGTTCCGGCGGGGCGTTCCTGTTGTACTGGCATTCGAGGTGTGTGGTGATGGCGCGCAGGCGACGTGGAACGGGAACCGGGGCTGGCCAACTTGTGCAGTGGAGCGCGGCGGCTGCCGTCGGACTGGCGACGCTGGGGGGTTCGGCCTGGGCCGAACATGCGGCCCGCAGTAATGCCGCCTCGGCCATCACGGCCGATGCCGCCAAGCATCATGTCGAAGTGCTGGCCGACGACACCTTCGAAGGCCGCGAAGCCGGCAGCCGCGGCGGACGCGCGGCCGGCTTGTACATCGTCAAGCAACTCGAAGCGGACGAGATGCCCGGCGGCGGCGACAAGGGCTCGTACTATCAAACCTTTGGCACCGGCTATAGCAATATCCTGGCCGTGCTGGCCGGCAGCGACCCGGCGCTGAAGGACCAGGTGATCGTCGTCTCGGCCCACTACGACCATGTCGGCTACGGCTCGCGCCGCAACAGCTTTGGGCCGATCGGGCAAATCCACAATGGCGCCGACGACAACGCCAGCGGCGTCTCGCTGCTGCTGGAGGTGGTCGATGCTTTCCATCTGCTCGGCCAGCCGCCGAAGCGGACGGTGCTGTTCGCGTTTTGGGATGGCGAAGAGAAAGGCCTCTTGGGCTCGATCCACTGGGTGGCCAATCCCACGGTGCCGCTCGATCACGTGGTGCTGAACGTGAACGCCGACATGGTGGGCCGGGCGCGCAGCATGCGATTCGAAGTGTCGGGCTCGCGGACGATGCCCGGCTTGCGTCGGCTGTTCAGCACCGAAAACGACGCGACGGGGCTGGGAATCGATTTTCCTTGGGACATCAAGACGAACAGCGATCATTACACGTTTTATAAGAAGCAGATTCCCGCGCTCCTGGTGCACACCGGCCTGCACAACGACTATCACCGGCCGAGCGACGACGTGGAAAAGATCAACAGCGACGGCATCCGGCAGATCGCGCAGACCGTGTTTCACGTCGTGGACGAATTGGCCAATGCCCCGACTCTGCCAGGCTTTCGCAGCCGCAGCCAGAGCGAAACGCTGGCCACGCAGGCGGACGCGGAAAAGGCTTTGAGCTTGCCCCCGAGCCGCTTGGGCGTGCGTTGGAACCCGAACGCGGCCCCCGGCACGGGAGTGACCGTGGTGTCGATCGAGCCCGGCAGCGCCGCGGCGAAGGCGGGACTGGCCGTGGGAGACCGCGTCGTGCGATTTGCCGGCGCACCGATCGAATCGCCCGAGCAATTTCGCTCGCTGGTACTGAGTGCCCGCAGCCCGGTGGCGGCGCAAATCATGCGTGCCGGAAAGAGCGAGCCGGTCGAGCTGACGATTCAACTCGCGGGCAGCCCGACGAGGGTGGGAATCACCTGGCGCGTGGACGACGCCGAGCCGGGGGCGGTGATTTTGAACCGCGTGCTGCCCGGCTCCGCGGCCGACGCTGCCGGCCTGCACGTGAACGACCGCATCTACCGCGTGGCCGGCCACGATTTTGCCAATGAGTCGGAATTCCGCGAGCGGCTCAAAGAGGCCACAGGCCCGTTGGAACTGGAAGTCGAATCGCACGGGCAAGTGCGCACCGTGAAGCTCGACCTGCCCAGCGACACCCCGCCAACCGCGGCCGTGACGAGCGAAGCGGTGCCCGCCGAGAAAGCGGCCGACGCCGCCACGCCGGCGAGCGACGAGAGCGAGTAGGTCGGGCCGCGGCCCGACATCTTCCATGCTCGATCAGCATGCGGCTTCCAGCTCTGAATTGTCAGGCCGAGGCCTGACCTACAGATTCAGCCGCGCGGGATGAACCGCATCTCTTGAAAATCGCGCATCAGACGCAGCAGCATCGCTTCGGTATCGACCACTTCGTGAAACCCGAATTGCCGGGCCTTGGTCGTGGCGGACATCACGTCGTACTCGATGTTGAAGACCGCCTCGGCGAACGGCCACGCGGCCGCCTGCCCGAGTGAGTAATCGAGCAGGTTGTGCTTCGCGACAATGCTCCGCCAAAGCGGTTCCTTGTCCGACATGAACTGAGTCAGCGGCAGGCGCAAGGGTGTGCCGCATTCCAGCCCGAAGAACTCTGCCAGACGAGGCCAGAGCGATTCCCAACGCTGGAAGTCGCCGTTCGTGATGTTGAAGGCCTCGCCGTCGCAGCGGTCGTTCTCGGCTGCCCAAACAGACGCCTTGGCCAACAACTGGCTGTCGGTCATTTCCATGATCGCCCGATACGCTCCGGCTGTGCCAGGGTAGCGGAAAGGCAGGCCCAGTTCGCGGCAGAGCGTGGCGTAGACCGCGATGACGGTCGCCATGTTCATCGGGTTGCCGACCGCGAAGCCACAGATGCACGAGGGGCGCAGCGCGGTCCACGACCAGCCCTTTCCGGCGGAGCGGGCCCTGAGGTAGTCCTCCTGGTCGTAATAGAAATTCGGCGGCAGGTGGCGCGGATCGTTCTCGCGGGCAGGGGTCTTATAGGGGCCCAGGTGGGCACCGTAGTATTTTGCCCCTTCCATGAGCACGACTTTCCGCAGCCGGTCGCTCGAGCGTTCGACGGCTTCGACGATGTGGCGCAGCAAGGCCAGATTGAGTTCGACTTCCTCAAACGGGCTGGGGCGCATCTGCAGCGCCGTGAAAAAAACGTGGGTCGTGCCCCGAAACTCGTCCAGGTGTCGCTCGACGTCGGCCCGGTCGAGCAAGTCGACCGCAAGGAATCGAGCCGGCGTGGGGAAGTCGGGCCGGCGGCGCGACAGACCAACGACGTCCCAGGCTCCTAATCCGACGAGGTGGTTCACGATTGCCCGGCCGCTGACTCCCAACGCACCTGCGACCACCGCCTTGTTCCGCGTCGATCCGGATTGCTGGTTTTGCGCCATGAAACCGTCCTCAAAACGTCGAGGGGAAGCACTACCGAGAGACCGAACGGCTCGCCAGAGCGCCGCTAGCCATCACAGAATCATGATGTTGTCGCGCGGGGCGAGCAAGCCGGGGCGTCCGACGGCGCGGCCTTCCGCGCCATTGCCCGAGTTCACTGCGCTCTGTCGGTTAGAGCAGCCGGCGGAGCGTGACGCTCGCCTCGATTTGGCGGCCGTCGCGGTCGAACTGCATCTCGACTTTCTTGTCGACACCGGACCGCTGTGCCGCACGGATCTCGGAGAGCAGCATTTCATCCGCCGCTTTTCCGTCGAGGCGTGTCAGGCGGTCGCCCTTCAAGACGCCCGCCTTGTCGGCCGGGCTGCCGGGAAACACGTGATAGACGATTTTCGATCGGTCCTGCCTGAAGAAGATCAGGCCGCTCATGGTCGCCTCACTGGGCGGAGTGTTGGCGCGCTTGCCGAGATAGATGAGGTCACGCGGAAAGTCGAAAGTCACGCGATACTGCCTCCAGAAATCACAGCCCAGCGCCGAAAAATCGGCACCGTTGACCACCGCGCAGACGGCATCACGGTCGTAAATCCTGCCCAGCTCAATGTCGTCGAGCCGCGCGAGGCGTCCGACCGGCTCGCCATCGGCGTTCGGCATCACGATCCCGGCTTCCGCGGCGGCCAGGCCCTGCACGTCGCGTCCCGCGAGCATGGCATGATGACCGGCGTTCGTGGCCACACAAAAGTTGACGTCCCGCCGGCCGTTCACGCGACCGGCAACTGCCGCAACTGCCGCAACTCCCCGGCCCTTGGTCATTTTTAAAACGGCATCCGCTGGCCAAGCG
>DATJTR010000257.1:0-3340 GCA_035503215.1 Pirellulales bacterium | reverse complement strand
AAATCGGCCGCAACGTTTTGGGTTACGAACAATGTAACTGTGTAGGCTGTTGCCTATGCCAAGAACCTTTCCGGAGCAACTTGATTATGGGTGCGGAACGAATCGACGAATGAAAACCAGTTCGTTAGGAAGGCATGCAAGGCGGTCGTTCGCAGACCTGAAGCGCCCCGCCCTGACAATATGTAGCGGCATATTGCCAGGAAATTGACGGCGCGCTTTGCTACGGTAGACAATTAATAGACGGGTGAGCGAACCGGCGGTGTCGATTCATTTTCATACGTGCGCTAAGTGATAGATTTATTAAGCCATACAACCGGAATCGTGATTCGCAAAACCGGGCCGATTTCACCAGAAACGTGATTGCGATCGTAGCAGTGCATTCAGACCGCCCCCTCCTTTTGACCGATCTAACACCCATCAGCTTTGACTGATTGCACGACGGCCCGTCGGACGGATCCGAGGCCGCAGTTGCCAACAATATAAATTTCGTTGGGAGAAATCGTCATGGACGGCGGGCTCTCAGGGCGCAAGCTCTTCTTGGTCGTCGCGCTGGCTCTCAGTGCTTCTTGGTCGTGCGGCGGCTGCCGCCCCATCCGGCTCGTCTCGGGCGTGATTCATCTGAATCACAGCCGATTTGGCACCGATGCCGAAGTCTGCGAGGAACCCACGGTCGAATCGCTGGCCTACGATCTCGATAAGCTCGAAGCGCATATCGAGCGGTATGGCAGCATCGTGGCCAAGCAGCCCGACGTCTGGGGCCAGGCCCGCCTGACGGCCCACCGCCAGGAATTCGAGGCCCAGATGGCGAGCCAGCTGAACGCCTTCGACTACACGCTGCAGGGGTCGGTCGCGGCGTCGGACCAGGCCTATTTTGCTGACGCACTGGCGCTGAGCGCGGCGGCTGCCCCGCGCGGCGCCCGTGGCGGCAGTACCAGCACCCCCACGGTCAGTAACTCGAGCACGACGACCGCCGCGCCGGCAACTTCATCAACGACAACGTCATCGTCGTCGCAGCAGTCGTCGTCTTCTCAGAACCTGCCGCTGCCCCCCCTGCCCGCTGCCTTCGGTGCGTTCGATAGCGTCTCGCGCACGCAGGTCCCCACCCCGCCCAATCTATCGTTCGTCGGGGCTTCGAGCGGGATTACGGTCGAGCCGACGGTACTGCTCGACGAGCGGGCGCGGTTCGTTAACCATCTGCAAGAGTTGCGGCGGATCAACGAAGGGGACGACACGGCCGATTCGCCCGGCTATGCCTTGAACCTGGTGCGGATTCCGATCTCGGTGCTGCCCGGCAAATTCACTCGGGTCAGCTACGGGGCGGAAGTGACGATCACGATGACTCCGTACCTGAGCGACGATTTGTTGCCGGTCACGTTCCGCAACCTGGTGATGAACGACCTGGTCGATCAATTGGGCTTTCCGATCACCGAGTTCATCAACAACCGCGAAAACGCGCCGTATTTTGATGAAAATGCCGCCCGCGATGTGGATGAGTTGCTGGAATTGCTGCAGGACTTCGACGACAACGACGCCTGCAATACCTTCGACACCGATTTAGGAAAGCTGCGGCTGAAACCCGGTCTGCAGGCCTTACTCGCACGGCCGGAGTGGCAATGGGTAGGTGGAGCGATCGGTTGCGCAGCGGCGGACGACTGTCCTCAGGTCTGTGAGCCCCTGCCTGAGATTCGCACGACCGGGCATCCTGCGGACACCGATGACTCGGGACCCGCGGCGGGTCCCAAGAACGCCACGGTCCCCAGCAACGTTTCGCCAATGACACCGCTCCAGCGCCACGCAGCGATGCATGTGCCGATGCACAGAGCGCACATGACCTTCCGCGCTCAAATCCCCGTGCCCGGGACGAAATCACGGCGGTCGCGGATGCCATTCCCGCCTACCGAAATCTTTGACGTCTATGGATACGATTTCGAACGCATGACGGTCGACGCCTATCGCGTGCTGGCCAAGGAGAAATTCTCGCATCCTTCCACGGCGGCCGGCCCGGTGTTCTACCATCTGCCCGACGTGCAAGGATATTTGCAGGAAGAGCTGGCCGCGGCGTACAAATTCCTCGAGCTCAGGGGGAACGAAGATCTATGGACCACGTTTTGCCAGCAAAGCCTGGTCGATGCCGTGCGCGGGCGCAATTGGGATTACCTGTCAGAACAACGGCTGACTTTCAAAAAGTGTTTGACCGCCAAGGTGTTCGAACGCGCCGAAAACCCTCCTTGCAGACCTTTGAGCGATACGATGTCCTCGCTGGCCTGGGCGATCATCGTCGAGGCGGCCTTGCTGAACGATCAGCTCGAACAAGACATGCGCGAAGCGGCGGCCGCCAAGGGCTGTTGCCAGTGCGCGGCGAACAACGAATGGTTGCCTTACTTCCTGCCGGAGCCGCCGCCCGAGGCGCGTGAGAGCTTCAACCAGTATGTGCGCTGCCGCTGGCCGATTCACGCGTTCGCGCTCGACCCGGCCACTCAAGAGCAGAACATCGTCGACACGTTCAGCAGCCGGCGCGAAATGCAACTGGCCATGTCGATGGCCTTCGTCTCCGGCCGGTTGAGCGCCAACAACATGATGCGCTACGCCCGGCGAATCGAATACGATTTTGCCACCGTCGATTTGAACGGCACCGACATCGGCTTTTCGCACGGCGACGAGACGTTTGGCTGGCGGTTCTATCCCCGGTTTCAGACGCCGGACGTCGAAAGCAACGCCACGGTGTTCTTCCGCGATTTGATGATCGGCGGGCCGAACCGCGACGCGCTGTTGCACATGCGCCGGCTCGAACCCGGCATCCGCGAATGCTATGCGATCGTGATCATGCCCTCGTTCGTCCCCTATGCCACGTTCAACGTGAGCGCCAACTGGTTCAAACTGAAAAGCCCGAAGTGCAAGGAGCTGGACACGACCGACGCGATGCGTCTGAGCCGGCTGGTGAAGAACGTGCAAACCTGCGCCGGTCGGGTTGACGACGCGGCCTGCTATCGCGACGGCGATTTCCAACGCTTGCTCGTAAAGGCCAAGCAACTGGAATCGCGCTTGCCGTTCCAGGAGACGATGGTGCAGATCCCGTACGAAAACACCCTGGGCGGGTTCGCGATGTTCAACACCGGCGTCACCGACCTGGCCCCGGAATTGACCGGCTTCTACGGATCGGAGGCGATCGACCCCTCGAACGATACGACGCTGTTTCTGGTCGGCAACCATTTCAGCGTGCATCAGACGAACGTGATCGCCGGCGGCCAGACGCTGTCGACCCCGACCATGCTCAGTCGGCAGGTGATCCAGGTCACCATTCCCAAGAATGCGATTCAGGTCGGCGACAAGCAGCAGCAAT
>DATJTR010000256.1:0-8015 GCA_035503215.1 Pirellulales bacterium | reverse complement strand
AGACTTACCCACCGCGGACGCCCGGCGGTGGAATGTTCTAAGCCACGTCCCCCGGAGCAAATCTGCGAGGGATGAAGCGTGGTTTGCTGGTTCAAGTCACCATTCGTCGTCTCGCCGGCGTCCGACCACCCGTGGACATCCAGCCCTCGCGGGCGCGAAGGGAGTTTCGTCGGCGCATCAACCGCCAATTCGACAAGGCGGGTAGGAGCGAAACGGCTTCGGCCGATGGTACTTGCCGCTCTCGCTCACATACCAAAGCGCGCGAGCGGGCTGTTTGAAACAGCCGGTCTCGCCGCCCGGTGCTACGCTGATTCCGGGCTTTGGGACTGGGCGAACTGCCCGCAGCGGAAAAAAAGCAAGGCCGGCGCCCGGTTTCCCAGAGCGCCGGCCTCTTTATTTTCAAACCTCCAGCCGATTGCGACGGGCGAGTCGCTGCGAGACGGGCGGGATCTGGCCGTGCTAAGCACTGGCTCTTTGGTGATCCAAGCCCACGCGTTTAATTGGTCCCTCCGACGGAATAGCAGCTGAAGAGGTTTGAATTTCCCTGAGGATCGAAATGGCGTTTGTGCATTCTGTTGTCCCGAGTTCCGCTGCCGGAGTCAGGGCGGCGGCCATCAGGACAGCAGATTTCATCGGCAGTTTGCCGCCGACGGTTGCGACGAAATTTTTTTGCTTTCGCCGCAACCTGCCTGCGCTATTATAGTCTGCAAAAATCGCCGAGGCGAACTGGCGGCAAAAAGTTCTGGGCTGGCCGGGGCTGTCTCGGCGGGTGCAACATTATTCACCTCGCCCAGTCGCCCAAAATTCTCCACCGGCCAGGGGAAAATTTTGCGACGAAATCGCGCGGGCAAGAATCGCCCGGCGAGCGGCTGCAACCGGTGCGGGATGCCCGCTGGTTCGGCCCGCGGATCGGTTCGGCGGCCGGCGGTGAGTGAGGAAAACGTGGGGTCAGCGGGGCCGTTTCGGCGAGCCGGAGAGGCCGTTTTGGTGATCCACGTCGAGGTTGGCGGTCATTTGGGCCACGTCGCTATCGCCCCACAGAAGTGCGTCGACCGCGTCCTCCAGTTTTTCCAGCGATTCGTAATGACGGGACCGGATCAACTGCTTTAATTCCGCGAGTTTCGCTTCTTGTGCGGCAGCTTCGGCAGAACGAACCATGAGTCTCCTCCATAATCGTGGTCGTTTGGCAGCCCAATCCGCCTGAAACATTCGAGAGCGTGCAGCCCCGTCCTCTGCTCCGAATGCCGCGGGCGTCAGTCTTCCAACCGCGACATGGTAGCAGACTTTTGCCGGGCCGCCCACTACCCCGCGCGATGATGCACGATTTCGCGCAAAGTCTGCTTCCGGAATTTTGGAAGTTTGAATGAAATCGACGAGCGCTGGCGCCACGAAACCGCGTGCCAGAGGCTCGACCGTGCCGATTTCGCAAACCTTGCCGACACCGTGGCACGCAACTTGCCAGCGCGCCGCAGGCGTGAGGCCGTCGGTGGAAATGGCGGTGGAAAAGTTGTCGACAACACCAGGTCGCGATTCGTGCGGCACTGAAAGAGGCATTGGCCAGACAATTCGCCGGATGCGTTTTTTGCCGCTGCGCGCCCGGCGAGCGAATCATCGATCCGACGAATTCTTTTTTTCCACGATCCAGATGTTGCGATAGGTGACCGTGGAAAAATGCCACTGCAATTGCAGCGGACCTAGGCCCGGGTATTCGCTTCCCAGCGCGCCCCCCGTCGGGCCGGTGATCTCGACGTCGTCGTGGATGAGCGTGCCGTTGTGTTTCACGGTCACCCGCGCACTCGCGAGTTTGTCTTTCGCGCCGTCGAAACGGGCGGCAGTAAACGTGACGTCGTAGGTTTGCCAGGTGAGCGGCGGAAAGCACATATTCACCAGCGGTGCCCGCTGGTTATAGAGGGCGCCGCACTCGTTGATCGCGCCGTCGAGCCCGAACGAGTCGAGCACCTGCAGCTCGTAGCGATTCTGGAGATAGACGCCGCTGTTGCCGCGCTGCTGGCCGCGCGCCCGCGGCGAAAAGGGCAGACAGAATTCCAGGTGCAAGAAGAAATCGCGAAACTCCTGCTTGCTGACCGTGCCGGCCGCCAGAGTATGGTCGTCCCCCAGGCGGCCGCCGATCCAGGCGTCAACGCTCGAGCCGTCGAACAAGACCAGCGCGTCTTTGGGGGGTGATTGGCCGAGCGTGGGGCTTTGCCGCTCGACCCGCACCAGCGTGCCGATCGGTTTGCCGGCCGGATCGGCAAAGGTCAGCTTGCCATCGGCGAGCACGGCGCTAGCTCGTTCGAAGTGCAATTCGGTTCCGCCGCCGGTGGTTTTGCCGCTGCCGCGGATGCGGCCGGCGGTCGATTTCCAACCGTCTCCCGGCAAGCCCCCCTGAAACAGCACGGCGGCGAATTCCCCTTTGCCCTCTGCCACGACTTGCGCGCCGGCGGGCGCCTCGGGCTGACCGGCGAGAGAGAGAGAACCTTGATATTCCCCCTGCACGTGATAATCGGGATTCGTGCGGGCCTTTTCGAGTTCACTGGCCGCGCGGGCCACGGCCACGGGCACAGCGAGCAACATCAGGATGGCCACCGCTCGCAACAACGCCGATGCCGGCACGCGATTCGTCGCCAACCAGCGGCTGAAAGTCGATCGCATCGCGTGCGGCATCCTTACCAGCCGAAGAGCGGCAACAGGTAGGGGACGAAAACCAACAGGCCGACGACGGCAGCTCCCAGCGCGACCAAGGTGACGGCGCCGGCGGCGATGTCGAGCGCGTCGGCAATCCAGGGGTTGTGGTCGCGCGTGACGGCTTTGGCCAAGGCTTCGATCGAGGTGTTGAACATTTCGGCGGCCAGCACGGCAGTGATGCACAGCACGACCAGCGCCCACTCGCCGGCCGAAATGCGAAACACGATGCCCGCGGCAATTGCCACCGCGGCACAGAACAAGTGGACGAAGAAATTGCTCTCGCCGCGGATGCCGCGCTGGAAGCCGCGAAACGCCGAGCCGAATTTCGCCACCCAGCCGCGCCGTACCGGCGGCTCGTAGGGTGCGGCGGTGCTGGCTTGCGTGTCGAGTTGGCGTCTCATCACCGATCGGCCTTTGCGCGGGTGCACTGCGGCTGCGTCCACTCGGCTGGCACACTACCGCAACACGAGACCGGAAATCAAGAGCGAGTGAGAGGGGCACTCGGCCTCATTCCTCTTCGTCGGCGAAACGAGGCGCGACCGACAAATCGAGTGGCTGCCCCAGCGCCCCCTCGCTGTGCGAAAAGCCCACGTCGGCGAATTTGCGCTCCAGTTCCGCCAGGTGCCGGCCGGTGGCCGTGTGGATGATCACCGCTTGCTGGCGACCGGCACTGTGTACCTTGCGGACGCCGTGGCCGAAACCTTGCAGCCGGCGGCGCGTTTCGGCAGCGCTCAGATTCACGAACAGGTTGTCACCCGTCGGATCGGTCATGATGACTTCGCCGATATAGGTCGGCGCGCCAATCGCCATGCGAGTTGCTCGCCGCGCTTACTTGGCGTCGTGCGCGCGGCACCAGGCCACCTTCTCGGCCACGGTGGTGGGCAATGGGCCGCCGGCACTCTTGCCCTTGGCTGGGGCCGACTTGGCGGCGGCCACGGTTGCTTCGTCGATGCCGGCCGGTTCAGCTTCGGCCACTTCGTCTTCGGCGGGCTCTGCCTCTGCTGGTGCTGATTCGGCCCCTTTTTTCGCCCGCGCGGCGGCCAGGATCTCGGCCGTGCTGAGCTTTGCGCCCGGAGCCGCGGCCGGCTTGGCGGCGGATGCTTTGGCGGCAGGCTTGGCCGGCGCTGCACCCTCGGCCTTCGGCGTAGCGACGGCCTTCGGTGCAGGCGCGGCGCCCGATTTGCCGGCCCGCAGAGCGGCGAGGATTTCGGCCGTCGAAGGTTTGCCCGGCGCTTTGGCGGCCGGGGTTTTGGCAGCAGCGGCCTCGGCCTTGGCGGGCGCGGTCTTGGCCGGAGCGGCTTTGCCCTTGGCGGGAGCGGCCTTCTTTTCGGCCGGGGCTTCCTTTTTGGCTTCGGGCTTAGGAAGCGGCTCGCTGATGATCGTGAGAAAATCGACGTCGATGTCGTACCAGCCGATGTTCGCCCAGGCGTCGAACTGCACGAGCGCCCGGCCGCTCATGTTCACCGTCTTGACGACACCGGTCAGCCCCTTGAACCGCGCGAGCTCGGGTTGCTGGTCGTCGACGACGACGTACTTGTCGGTGTACTCCTGCTTGAGCTGGGCGACACGCTCGAACATGCGACTGATCCCGAGAACTTCGGCCGACGTGGGCGGGAAAGGAGGGCGGTCCATTCGCCGCTGGCCATTCTGGTGCATTGCGCCGGGGGAATCAAGGGACGAAATCGGGCCACGCGCAGGCTGCCGAGACGCCGCGGTTTTATCGTCACAATCGAATCCAATGGGCGACGAGCGCGTCCAAGCACCGCGGGCGAACCGCGGCGAAGCCATGCGTAACTTGCCAGAAGTTTGGGGCGACCCTAAGCTTAGGCTGGTAACTGCCGCAGAGCGTGTTTCGGCCTTTCGGAGGGTAAGCGAATGGCTAGCGGCGACACTGGAAATGTCGTGCCGGGTAACCGGTTGCGGGTTCGAGTCCCGTGCCCTCCGCTTGTTGCAAGTCGTTGGATCGTTTAGGCATCGCGTTGGCGTTTTCGAGGTCGCTTGCTCCGGCGGCTTTTTCCAGCGTCACGCTCGCCGCGCATCAAGCGGCGACTACGGCCAAAAGCCGTGATCGTGGCGAAGGCTCTTTGTCACGGCACCGCAACGTACGGCACATGCGGCAATAGCTTGGGCGTGACGCTGCCATCGGCGACCGTGAGCGCCACCCCTGTTCCGCGGCCGGTCGGGCTCAAAGGATAAAGCGTGACGGTTTTTAGTTCTCGCCAATCGGGCGGCAGCTTCCAGGCGCGCTCGGTGCCATCCCAACTGAAGAAATAGATCTTCTTCTGGCCGCTCCAGGTGTCGGGCCACATGCGGTCGTAGTCCGCGGCATAGGTGACGTCGCCATTTGTCACCGTAAAGCCCCGGCGGAGGTAGGGAGTAGGCCAGCGGGCCGTCGTGCCGTCGCTCCACTCGGCCGCGAGGATACCGGCATCGAAGGCGATCGTGTTTTCGCCCGCCACGAGCTCGATTTCGCCGGCATCGACGTCGAGCCAGTCTTCGGACGATTTGGTGCGGGGGAGCGAGCCGATGTTCTGGTGCAGCCGGCCGGCGACATAGACATTGAAATTGTGCCATTCGCGATAGACCGGGTCGCGCACTTGCACCGACATTTTAAAGCGGCCGGCGTGCGGAACGGTGACGCGGGTTTCGAGCGGCTCGGCGAGCATCACGTCTCCCGCCTTTTGGGCGCCGGCCTTGCGCCAGTCGGTGAGGAAGTCGGGGAGCGAGACGGTGATCTGATTGTCGCCGGCATCGGTCAGCCGGTAGGTATTAAAATGCAGCGTGCCGACGCCGTCGCGCATGCGGCGGACGTTGCGCCGGCCGATGTGATAATTCTCCTGGATCGCGGCCAGGTAGAAGGAGTCGACCAGGTCGGCCCAATCGCCGCGAAAAGCGTCGCCGGTGCCGGGGATGTCGAACTCGTCGTGGGGCATGCCGGCGCGGTAGGAAATGTGCCAGGTGTCGAGCCCCGGCATTTTCTTTTTCGACGGCTGGCCCGCGAGCAGGGCCGCGTAGTGCGCCCGCACCGCTTCGAGCCCGGCGGAAGTAAGCGCGATCGGCGAAACGTTAAAAGCCCCCGGGTCGCCAAAGACATGGTGGCCGGGAAGATTGACATGGGAACCGCCCGAGATGACGCGGTAGTCGTCCGCGGAAAAACCGCGGCCGTGATACCAAACGTAGCCGGCGCGGGGCGTGCCGTCGGGCCGATTGCCGTAGGGCCGGTCTCCCTCGGTTCCCAGATCGGTCCCCTTGGAGTGGAGATAATCGACGATTGAGATCACCCCTTCGCGCTGCGACTGCTCGCTGCCGCCGAGCGAGCCGTCGGGCGGGCCGGTCGCGAAATTGCCGCCGGTCAACGTCAGCACGTCGAGGTACAAGAGCGCCGGCGGATAGGGGAGATGGCTGTAAAACTCGTCGATCATCCCGCGCGCCATGCCGCTATCCCAAAACTTCTTGTAGTTCACCAGGGCGATGATGCGGATGGGGTTATGGTCCTTGAAGCCATCGCGGCGCGCGGCTTCGTCGACGTCGTCGGGGACATAGGGCTCGCCCTGTCGCTTACGGGCCTGGCGGTCATAATCGCGGCGATAGATCGACCCGGTGCGGACAAGCTGCTGAAAGAACTCTCGCGTCTCGGGATAATCGGCCAGGCCGGTATCGACGTCGGTCAGGTTCACGTGGAACGAAGCCCGAGCGTTCGAGCGGTCGCGAATCCTGGTCATGAATGCGGCCAGTTGCCCCCAATCGTGGCCGGCGCGGAACGTGACGCGGTTCCAGTCGGGCCAGAGGCCGTCCCAATTCGCCTGGCCGGGATGATCGTGCCCCACCAGTCCGTTGAAGATGGGGATCTGCGGCACCGAATGGTCGAGCAGGTTCGCCACGATTTCGAGTCCGGCGGCGGCCCCGTCGAGCGTGTCGGCGGCGTCGGGCGTGGAGACGCGATACACGAAAGAGCCCTGCTCGGCCCACACCGGCGGCGCGGCCTTGGCTACTTCATCCGCGGCCGGCGCTCGAGCGGTCCAGAGATCTCCAAGCGCGAAGGTCAGCGCCACGGTGAGCAAGGCAATCGCTTTCTGGACGAATGCTTTCGGAAGGAGCGCGGCAGGTGAGCGCGGCACGGGGCTGAGCATGCAATCCTCGCGGGGTAGTCGGCAGCGGACTGGCGGGGTTCCGTGGAAGGCGAATCAACGGGCGTGACCGGCTTAGTATGCACCGCCAAGATGCGCCAATGCCAGCGAAATCAGCTTCAAGGAACCAGCACCGCGGCACCACGCAGCCGGCCGTGCCGCAGACGGTCGAGGGCCTCGTTGGCGTCGGCCAAGGCGAACGTTTGCGTCTCGGTGCGAACCGGCACTTGCGGAGCCAGAGCCAAAAACTCTTCGCCGTCACGGCGCGTCAGATTGGCCACGCTGCGCAATACCCGTTCGCCCCACAACAGGTCGTAGGAAAAGCTGGGGATGGGGGACATGTGAATGCCGCCGCAAACCACCACGCCCCCCTTGCGAACAACACGCAGCGCCGCGGGGACCAGTTCACCGGCCGGGGCGAAGATGATCGCCGCGTCGAGCTCCTCGGGAGGCGCCATGCCCGATTCGCCGGCCCAGGCTGCTCCCATGTCGCGGGCGAAGTCCTGAGCTTGCCGGTCGCCGGGGCGCGTGAAGGCGAAGAGCTTGCGCCGCTGGTGGCGAGCGACCTGAGCCACGATGTGTGCCGCGGCACCGAAACCAAAAATCCCCAGCCGCTCGGCCGGGCCCGCCATGACCAGCGAGCGATAGCCGATCAATCCCGCACATAATAGCGGGGCAGCCGTCGCGGGCGGATCGGTGCCGGCAAGCGGGAAACAAAAATCCTCGTCGGCCACGGTCAGTTCGGCGAAGCCGCCGTCGATCGTGCAGCCGGTGAAGCCGGGACGGTCGCAAAGATTCTCTTGGCCAGAGCGGCAATAAAAGCACTGGCCGCAGGTGTGCCCCAACCAGCCGATGCCGACGCGCTGGCCGACCGCGAACCGCCGGGCCCCTGGCCCCAGCTCGGCGACGACGCCGACGATTTCGTGCCCGGGAATGATGGGCAGGCGGGTTTGCGGCAGCTCGTTGTCGACCACGTGCAAGTCGGTGCGGCAGACGCCGCAAGCCTCGACGCGGACGAGCACTTGCCGTTCAGCCGGCCGCGGGTCGTCGCGCTCGATTGGCTCGAGCGGGCCGCCGGGTTGCTTGAGAACCATGGCTCGCATGACCGTCCTCCTCCCGCTGGCGCAAGGCAGCTCACTCGGTTTTCTCGGCCCACCACGCCGGTGGCCTATCGCTCGGGGCGGGAGCGGCCACGTTCCAGAA
>DATJTR010000255.1:0-4029 GCA_035503215.1 Pirellulales bacterium | reverse complement strand
TCAGGATTGGGTCGAGTCGCTCTTAAGGATGGATCGCGGTGATTTGCAGAATTGCTAATGGGGCCGGTTTTTGGGGCGATAATCTCGACGCCCCGCGGAGCCTGGTCGAGGCCGCCGAAGTCGACTATCTCACGCTCGAATACCTCGCCGAGCTGACGCTGTCGCTCCTTGCGCGCAGCCGTGAAAAAGACCCCACGAAGGGGTTCACCCCCGATTTCCTGACCGTTCTCACTTCGCTTTTGCCCACGCTTGCCGCCCAACCCAAATTGCGCATCGTGACAAACGCCGGCGGCATGAATCCCCAAGCCTGCGCCGCCGCGGCCGGTCAGATTCTCACCCGGGCTGGCATGCCCCGCGTGCCGATCGGCGTGGTCAGTGGCGACGACATCTTGGGCCGGTTGAACGAAATCACGCATGCCGGCTGCCGCTTCGAGAATCTCGACACCGGCCAACCCCTTGCCGAGCTCGGGCAAGCGGTCGCCAGCGCCAACGCCTACCTCGGAGCGGGGCCGATCGCCGAGGCCCTGGCTGCCGGCGCTCGAATCGTGATCACCGGCCGCGTCGCCGACGCCTCGCTCACGCTCGGTCCAGCCGTGCATGAATTCGGCTGGCAGTGGAGCGATTGGGACCGACTGGCCGGCGGCAGCGTGGCCGGTCATCTGATCGAATGTGGCGCTCAAGTCACCGGCGGCCTGTACCGCCACTGGCAGCACATCGACCTGGCCCACGTCGGCTACCCGATCGCCGAACTTGCCGACGACGGTTCGTGCACGATCACCAAACCCGCGGGCACCGGCGGCCTCGTCAGCCGCGAAACCGTCATCGAGCAGTTGCTGTACGAAATCGGCGACCCAGCCCACTACCTGACTCCCGACGTGGACGTCGACTTCACGACGGTCGGCGTCGAGCAGACCGGGCCCGATAGGGTCGCCGTCCGCGGAGCCACCGGGCGACCAGCGCCAGAAAGTTACAAGGTATCGCTGGCCTACCGGGCCGGTTTCACCGCCAGCGGGCAACTGCTCGTCTACGGTGCCGATGCCCCGGTCAAGGCCCGGGCCTGTGCCGACATGATTCTCGTCCGGCTGTCCGATGCCGGACATCGGCCCGAGGCCTTCCAAGTCGAATGCCTGGGCGCCGACCAGGGCGTGCCACGGACCGCGATCGTGGCTGCCACGTCCCACGAGGTGATGCTGCGGATTACCGTCCGCGACCCACAGCGGGCCGCGGTCGAACGATTCGCCCAGCTGTTGGCCCCGCTAGTAACCAGCGGTCCGCCGGGGGTTGCCGGCTATGCCGTCGGCCGGCCAACCGTACGCGAAGTCTATGCCTATTGGCCCACGCTGGTTCCGAAGGCGGCCGTTCTTAGCCGCGTCGAGGTGCGACCGGCCAGCCGCTGGTAAGTCTGCCGAATCCTACGAAACGAGAAGTTCGATGAGCACGATTTCCGTCGGCACCATCGCCCACGCCCGCAGCGGCGACAAGGGGAACCACGCCAATATCGGCGTCGCCGCCTACACGGCGGCGGGATACGATTGGCTCCAGCGCGAACTGACGGCCGAGCGAGTCGCCGCGTTTTTCGACGGATTGGGCGTTACCCGCGTCGAGCGCTTCGAATTGCCTCGCGTGGGAGCTCTCAACTTCGTCCTGTACAATGCCTTGGCTGGCGGGGCCAGCCAATCGCTGCGCATCGACACGCAAGGCAAGCTGCTGGGCACGGCGATCTTGGAGCTGGAATTGCCAGCACCGCCGACTTTGGCAGGCTTGATGCCCACAGGTGCGCCATGAACGACAACGGTCAACCGTCCTCGGCCAGCCCACTGGTGAAAGTGCACGTCTCCGGGGCCGCGGGCACGATCATCCTCAACCGGCCCGAGAAGCGAAACGCCCTTTCCCGGGCCCTGCTCGCCGAATTGTCTCAGGCCTTTGCCGACCTGCACCAAGAACGGCGCGTGCGGGCCGTCATTCTGACCGCCAATGGCGCGACGTTTTGCGCCGGCATGGATCTGGCCGAAATGGCCGCCACGAGCCGTGCCGAACACGCCCAGGCCCAATGGCATCACGACGCGGTGCAATACCGCGACCTGATCGAAAGCATGCTGCAGTTCCCCAAGCCGATCATTGCCGCCGTGGCCGGCCCGGCGCTGGCCGGCGGCGCCGGTTTGATGTTGGCCTGCGACATCGTCGTCGGCGGTACCAGCACCTCGTTGGGGCTGCCCGAACCCCGGCGGGGATTGGTGGCCGGCATTGTCGCCCCCCTGCTGGCCTTTCGCGCCGGGGCGGGCCGGGCCGGCTATCTGCTCCTTACGGCGCAAACCATCGGTGCCGAAGAGGCCATGCGCTACGGCCTGATCCACGAACTGGTGGCCGACGACAAAGTCTGGGCTCGGGCCGTCGAAATCGCCAATCTGTGCGCTGCCAGCGCCCCCGAATCGTTGCAACTGACCAAGCGGATTCTGAACGAAACGATTGGCGAGCCCTTGGGAGCCCAATTGTCCTTGGGAGCCGCGGCCAGCGCGACGGCCCGCACCACTGAAGCGGCCGCCGAAGGGCTGGCAGCCTTTCTGGAAAAGCGGACGCCGGTTTGGCCTTAAAACCGCGCACGCGGAGTCGGCCAACGACCCATCTTACCTTGTTTCCTCACTTTCATGGTCAGCGCGCCAAGGCCCATTAAATTCTCTTCATCTAGCCCAGTTCCCCCTTTGACAATTCAAGGACTCTGGCCCCAAATGAGTGGGTCAGTTCCGCAAAGGAGCTGACTTCGTTTGGCGTTTCGCCCAAAACCGATTCCGACGGACGGACCGCTGGAGCGAGTGTCAGGTTTTGGGAATGCACAATTTAGAAGGAGCGAATTTAATGCAAACGAACGATCGAATTGTCACGCGACGACAGGCCCTGGGTTTGGCGTTGAAGGCGGTGGCCGTCGTTGTGCCCGTGGCCGCGGTGCTCGCCACGAGCGCGAAGCGTGCCGAGGCCGCGCCGACGGAATGGCGTCGCCGCTACTGGCGCCGTCGTTGGTGGTAAGCTTCCGCCGGTGACCGGTGACACGCCGGCGAGGCCGTTTGGGCCTGTCCGTCATGTCGCTGCCGATCACTCGCGGAGATAAAGACGATTCGCGAAGAATCGTTTCCAGTCGATTGCAATGATCCAGCCGAGCCCCGCGAGGGGCTCGGCTTTTTTTATTGCGCCGCGCCTCGGCCAACGCTCCGTCAGCCGCCGCCGAAGGCGTGTCGCGAACCTGCTGAATCGCCTACCGCGGCAAGCCGCAAATCAAGAAATTGGCCGCAGCCAAAGCCTATTTCGCCCTACCGGCGGTGGCTATATTGGATTTGACTCGTCCCCGCTTCGCGCCAACATCGTTCTTAAGCAGTCATGGCAGCTACGCCGACGCTTTCACGCCCCAACCGCGGGCTGGTCTACCGCATGCACCGCTACGCGTCTCCCTTCGTTTTTTTGGCCTGTTGCTGCGCCTCGCTCGCCGCCAGCGGCGAGGAAGAGCTGCACTACAACTGGAGGCCAGGAACCGAATATGGCTATGCACTGGAACTGAAAGTCGAAACTCCCGGCAAATCCGCGAGCGAAAAGGGAACGGCCCGCTTCCGCGCCGACCCTGCGGCGGTGGTCAAGGAGGAATCGACCGAGGAGCAGGGGCAGGGAACCGGTTTCTTCGTCAACAAAAATGGCTATGTCCTGACTTGCGCCCACTGCGTCAAGGGAACGAGTCGGCTCGAAGTCGTGCTCGGCGACAAGAAGGCCGATGCGACCGTCATCGCCGTCGACAAGAAGCACGATACCGCCATCATCAAGGTTGACGGTTCCGATTGGCCGACCGTAGCCCTGGCCGACTCCGACCACCTCGAATTGGGCGAGGAAGTCCGGGCCATCGGATTTCCCCTGTCGTATGATCTGGGGAAAAGCATCAAGATGACGCGTGGCATTCTCTCGGGCTATCGAGGCGAAGGAGACGATAAGGGATTGCTGGTCGACGCGGCGATCAATCATGGCAATAGCGGCGGCCCCTTGGTCAACGAC
>DATJTR010000254.1:0-3584 GCA_035503215.1 Pirellulales bacterium | reverse complement strand
CCAATCGGGTGGGCCTTTGAGCGTCCACCGTGGGCAAGTCGGCTGCCTTATTTTGGGCGTGATGCTCGCCGGCGCGACCTGGGCTATGAGACGACTTTCCGTAACCTAGCGCCCTTCGTCGGCACCCTGCGGCCTCAAGCCTTTCCTACTTCCACGCGTAGTCGCCGGCGCTGGCGGCAGGGAGATGGGTGACGCCCATCAGGTATTTGTCGACCGAGCGGGCGGCTTCGCGCCCCTCGTGAATCGCCCACACGACGAGCGACTGGCCGCGACGCAAGTCGCCGGCGGCAAAGACGCCTTCGACGCTGCTCATGTAGTCGGCGCCGGCCTTCACGTTGCCGCGCGGGTCGAGCTCCAGACCGAGTTCGGCGATCGGACCGGTCTTCTCGGGCCCGACGAAACCCATCGCCAGCAGGACGAGTTGGCAGGGCCATTCGCGCTGGCTGCCGGGGACCTCCTTGAATTGCTGCCGGCCGGCGGCGTCGGTGAACCATTCGACCTGCACGGTGACCAGCCCGCGCAGGCGTCCTGAGTCGTCGCCCAGGAATTCCTTGGTGAGGATGTTGAAGTGGCGCTCACAGCCTTCTTCGTGCGAAGTGCTGGTGCGAAGCATCATCGGCCAGTTCGGCCAAGGGGTATTGGTCGGCCGCTGCTGAGCGCGCGGGAAGGGACCGAGATCGGGGGGCTGGTCCAACAGCTCGAACTGCGTCAGGCTGGCGCAGTGCTGGCGATTCGACGTGCCGGTGCAGTCGCTGCCGGTGTCGCCGCCGCCGATGACGATCACGTGCTTGCCGGTGGCCAGAATCTGCTCGGGAACCGTATCTCCCTGGTTGACCTTGTTTTGTTGCGGCAGGAATTCCATGGCGTAATGCACGCCTTGGAATTGCCGGCCGGGAATCGGCAGATCGCGGGCGTGGGTGGCGCCGCCGCAAAGGACGATGGCGTCGTAGCCGGAACGCAGCTCGGAAACCGGCACGTTCACGCCCACGTTGGCATTGCAGCGGAACTCGATGCCTTCGCCTTCCATTTGCTGGATGCGCCGCCAGACGCGCCACTTTTCCAGCTTGAAGTCGGGAATGCCATACATCAAAAGTCCGCCCGGGCGGTCGGAACGCTCGAACACGGTGACCTGGTGGCCGGCACGATTGAGCTGCTGGGCGCAGGCCAGGCCCGCGGGGCCGGAACCGACCACGGCGACGCGCTTGCCGGTGCGGGTCAGCGGCGGCTCGGCCGTGATCCAACCTTCGTCAAAGCCGCGATCGGCGATCGAGCATTCGATCTGCTTGATGGCGACCGGATCTTCGTTGATGCCCAGGACGCAGGCCGCCTCGCAGGGTGCGGGACAAACGCGGCCGGTGAATTCCGGAAAATTGTTCGTGGCGTGCAGCCGGGCCAAGGCCTCTTGCCAGCGATCGCGATACACCAGGTCGTTCCAGTCGGGAATGATGTTTCCCAGCGGACAGCCCGTGTGGCAGAAGGGAATGCCGCAGTCCATGCAGCGCGCACCCTGGGTGCGGAGCTGCTCGACGGGCAGTTCCTCCAAAAACTCGCGATAGTGCTTCAGCCGCTCGATGACGGGCTGCTTGTGGACCTTCGCGCGGGGAAACTTCATGAAACCGCGAACATCACCCATGGGCCGCTACCTGCTCTTCTTTCATTTTCTGGAGCGCGACTTTGTAATCGGTCGGCATGACTTTGACGAACCGGCCGGGAGCGTCTTCGGCCCCGCTGACCAGCTCGTCCCAATGATCGAGTACCCACTGCCCGCGTTGGCTGCCGGTGTAGTCGACGTGCTTGCGGACGAGGGCCAACACGGCTTCCTGATCTTCCGGATCGCTGAGATCTTCCAGCCCGACCATTTCGGGATTCACCAGCGAGGGGAACTTGCCGTCGAGATCGAGGACGTAGGCGATGCCGCCGCTCATGCCGGCGGCGAAATTGCGGCCCGTTGAGCCGAGGATGACGGCCCGGCCGCCGGTCATGTATTCGCAGCCATGATCGCCGACTCCTTCGACGACGGCCGAGGCGCCGCTGTTGCGGACGCAGAACCGCTCGCCGGCGATGCCGCGGAGGTAGACTTCGCCCGCCGTGGCGCCGTAGAGCACCACATTGCCGGCGATGATGTTCTCTTCGGCCGTGAACGAGCTTTCGCGAGGAGGATAGACGATGATCTTGCCCCCCGAGAGCCCCTTGCCGCAGTAGTCGTTCACGTCGCCTTCGACTTCGAAGGTGACGCCGTGTACGCCGAAGGCCATCAGGCTTTGGCCGGCGCTGCCACGCAGGTTGACGCGAATGGTGTCGTCCTCGGCAAAGCCGCGGGCGCCGTAGCGGCGGGTGACTTCGCTCGAGAGGATCGTGCCGACGGTGCGATTGATGTTGCGGATCGGCAGATTGACGACGACCGGCTCCTCGCGTTCGAGCGCGGGGCGGCACAATTCCAACAGCAGCGTCAAGTCGACCGAGCGGTCGAGCCCGTGATCCTGCGGCTCGGCACAATAGGTTTTGAAGTGGGCCGGCACGCGCGGCTTGTGCAGCACGTTGGTGAAGTCGAGCCCCTTGGCCTTCCAATGGCTGATGGCCTTGCGAGTGTCGAGCTTGTCGACGCGGCCGACCATTTCGTTGATCGTGCGGAAGCCGAGCCTGGCCATGATCTCGCGCAACTCTTCGGCCAGCATGAAGAAGTAGTTGACCGCGTGTTCCGGCGCTCCGGCGAATTTCTTGCGCAGCTCGACGTCCTGGGTGGCAATGCCGACCGGGCAGGTGTTGAGATGGCATTTGCGCATCATGATGCAGCCGATCGTCACCAGGGCGGCGGTGGCGATGCCCCATTCCTCGGCCCCCAGCATGGTGGCGATGGCAATGTCTTTTGCCGTGCGCAACTGGCCGTCGGTTTGCACGATGATCCGCCCACGCAGGTCGTTGAGCAGCAGCACCTGGTGCGTTTCGGCCAGCCCCAGTTCCCAAGGGGTGCCGGCGTGCTTGATCGAAGTGAGCGGACTGGCGCCGGTGCCGCCGTCGTGTCCGGCGATGAGCACCACGTCGGACTTGCCTTTGGCCACGCCGGCCGCGACCGTGCCTACGCCGACCTCGGCCACCAGCTTGACGCTGATGCGGGCGAAGCGGTTGGCGTTTTTCAGATCGTGGATCAATTGCGACAGATCCTCGATCGAATAGATGTCGTGATGCGGCGGCGGCGAAATCAGGCCCACGCCCGGCGTGCTGTGACGGATGCGGGCGATTTCCTTATCGACCTTGTGGCCGGGCAACTGGCCTCCTTCGCCCGGCTTGGCCCCTTGGGCCATCTTGATTTGCAGTTCGCGGGCGCTGCACAGATATTCGCTGGTGACGCCGAAGCGGCCGCTGGCCACTTGCTTGATGGCGCTACTGCGGCTGTCGCCGTTGGCGTCGGGCTTGTAGCGGGCCGAATCCTCGCCCCCCTCGCCGGTGTTGCTGCGGCCGCCGATGCGGTTCATGGCGATGGCCAACGTCTCGTGCGCTTCGCGCGAGATCGAGCCGTACGACATGGCCCCGGTGGCAAAGCGTTTGACGATTTCGCGGGCCGGCTCGACCTCTTCCAGCGGAAT
>DATJTR010000253.1:0-6947 GCA_035503215.1 Pirellulales bacterium | reverse complement strand
GGTTGTATTGGCGAAACTTGGTCCAGGAGGGGTTCAAGATGCTGCTGGAAGAGATGTCTTTGGAAGAGTTGATCGACGTGATTCAGTGCGCTTATTACGACACTCAAGACCGGCGGGCAACGCCACATCGACGCATACAGGATAACCACCTGCATATACGGTTCAGCGTGGCCCCGGATGCCCCCAAATTCGATGCCGACAGGTTCGTAGCCGAACTTGCCGAAAGGGGCCTTGAAGCAACCGTAAAGAATTGTACTTGGGCCGTGGAGCTAACCGGACAAGCGGCAGCCTTCACCTATACGATCAACGTGCAGAGGCACGCCAAGTAGTGAAATGGTCCGGCCGTCGGTTCCCCTATTGTGGCGCGTTCGGGTCCGTCGAAGTCACGATACTGCTTAGAACGCCGACAATCTCGAATCGGCCGCCCCCGCGCGGATTGACGTGGTTCCCCTCGGCCGTTTTCAACGACATGCTGACGGCCCGTTCCGAACTGCCAGCCCGGCTTTCAATCTCCAAGAATTCCGTGAAGATGTAAATCGTGATTTCGCGTCCGTCTTCGTAATTCGCTCGAAACGATCCGGTTTCGCGTACTGTTCTGCGGCCCATTAGGTCGGTCCTCCAAATTCCTAGAATGCGGGTTTCCAGCAAGCTTTTCTTGCGTCAGGTGGCTGGACGGCTAAAATGATAGCGTCAGTCCAATCGCAAAAGAAACGCTAGAAAGGAGTCGAGCGATGGCTAAATTCGCATTGTTGCACGATCTCGTGCCGGAATGGTGGCCGACGAAAGAAGAGGCTAGCGAAGCGGCGAAAAAGGTATTTAGGCAGCTAGGGGAGGGTGCCGACTTCGTTCACGTTTTCGAGTACCCAGATTTCGAGCACCCTGTAGTAACAGTTTGCAGAGAGGGATACGCTGGCCCGTCTGCCTGGGATCGGATAGAGATACCAGTTCGTTGAAATGACGGCGCCCTCACCCGTTTTGTCACCAAACTGTCAATAAGTCTGGGTCAAAACGGGTTAATTTTGGGAAATTTTGGGCATCAATTCCAGGGTCCAAAAACGCGAAAAACCCCGGGAAATCCGGGGTTTTCTTACGCGCCAAGATGCTCACCAACTGAGCTAGCCGCCCGTGGCGGGCTGGGTGCGCTCGCACGCACCAGGCCGGCCCGCAATTTTAGTGCGCGGCCCGATCCCTCGCAACCGAGCCTCGATGGCGCCGGATTCGGGCCTGTCATGGGTTGGGCCGCTGCCTCCCCGCCTCCCCTCCGCCTCACGTGGCGGCAACCCGAGCGCGGCGACAGGAAACCGGCACGCGATTCGCTGTAGTGCCCGGGATGGTCCAATGCACGCCAATCATCGGGCAGAATCGCTCGTTCCTGCGAGGGGCGAGCTACGCCAGACGTTCGCAAAAACACGCCTCGTTGCTTGGCGGCGGCAATCTGCGCCGGATGTGCGGCTGTGATACGCCTCCTGGCTGCCCGAAGACACCTCTGATTCTTCGGTAACCACTTTTTTCCAAGGAGACTTCCGATGCGTAAACAGGCTCTCTTAGTCATCTGCTCCGCAACGTTGGGTTTGGCCGGCATCGCCGCCACTGCCTCGGCCCAAAATCCCCGCGAGGATTACGCCTTTGGCATTCGTGACGCCGCCGCCAAGGCCGACAACGACGCCTACTATTTCTATTCCGGCGAAATGTACAACACCCACGCCTACGATAACGCCAACGTGCTGACGCAGTACATCTTGCTGGGCCGGCCGGTTTCGGCCGAGATTCTCGAAGAACACTCGGCTGCCATTCGCTCGAATCTGGCCGCTTCGCAAAAGTCGTACGGCCGGCTGACCAAGGAGTTCAAGAACAACGCCGAGGCGGAAAAGCACTTGAAGAAGATGCACGAGCACCAGAAGGCGGCGCTCGCGGCCCTCGACAAGCTCGATGCCGCCGCCAAGAGCGGCAAGACCGATGCAAAAACGCTGTCGGCCGATGCCAAAGCGGTCGAAACCGAACTGGCCGCGGCCTCGGGCGAGCACCAGCGGTTCTTGCAAAAGATTGGCCGGGCGCCTGTCGCCGCGAAACCGGCCACTCAATGATCACCCGCCCAGCGCAATGCAAAAGGCCGTTGCCGCGGGCAAGGGCCTGAATGCATTCGCTTGTTTGCCAGTCGCTTACCGACCAGGGGGTGCGGTGTCGGCCCACGGCCCCCAATCACGCTGACTGGCTGTTTGGGTTCGGGACCTCGAGTTCGGACATCAGCAGCAGGTCGAGCACACTATAGCTTTCGTTGGCCTGAAACACGATTACGGTTCGGCCCGACTCAGATTGAGCGACGAAGTCGGGGTGCCCAACTGAGAATGCTCGCCCATCGGCCATCCGAATCGTGAACGGTCGAAACGGTTGCTGATGGAGCGTGGCTCGAAACTGTTCAGTCGTCATACAACGAATTATACCCAATGCAAAAGGCCCTTGCCGCGGGGCAAGGGCCTGAATGCATTCGATCGTTTCCCACTCGCTTGCCGACCAGCGATTACGATTCGCGCCGTCGCCGCACGGCCCACAGCACGCCCGCCGCGCCGCCCATGCCGAACAGCGCCAGCGTGCCCGGCTCGGGAACCGAGTAAATGTAGGTCACGGTGACCATGCCCGAGGTGACGCCGGCCGACGGATTTTCGGGCCCGTAGCCGCCGTCGGTGATCAGCGAAGTTTGCAGCGACGAGGTGCTGCTGACGTTGAACGTGCCGAGGCCAATGTAGGGCGTGACGCTTGCGCCGGTCAGGTCGCCCGTGCCGGTGTCGCTGCCCGAGCCACCCGACACGGTGAAGGCGTCGGTGCCGGTGTAGGTGCCGGGAGGATTGACGTTGGCGGTCACGGTGCCGCTGGCGGTTTGCATCGGGACGGCGGTCGCCGCCAGCCCGCCCATGGCATGCACCATCACGGTGGCGCCAATTCCCAACGTGACGTCGGTCGGCACGTCGGACAAATTCTGAAACTGGTTGATGCCGGCCGAAGTGGTCGAGACCAGTTGAATATCGACCTCGGTCAACGTCCCCAGCGAGGGATCGAATTCGCTGAGAGAGCCGACAACGTGCGAGCTTTGGGGCACCGATTCGGGCCCATAGCTGAAGCTGAACGATTCGGTCGAGGCCCGGAGCGGGCCGGCAGTGCCCAAGAAGGCCGCCAAGAATCCGCCGGAGAGAGGCAATGCCGCACGCTTCGCCCGCCACAGAGTGCGCGCAGCTCCCGAATAGGAGAGGCCCAGAGAACGACTTTTTTTATCCGCCATTAGCGTTTCCTTTTAGCGCCTATTTGCCGTCAAGAAAGTTCCGTTCGAATCGGTGGTCGCAAACGAGCCGCAGGGAATCGGCCATTGCCCTGAATCCAGGGCCACTCCAGGAAATGCCGCGAGCCCGCCTCCACCCGAGCGGCCAGAAAAGGCCTCTCTCGCTCTTAACGGTGGGGTCTGCCCCCCGTAAGGTGTAAGCACATGATAGGCCAGGGAAAACGAATTGCAAGCATAATCGCCACAAAACGCAAAAATAGACGAAACGCTCACAAAGCCGCAATTTTGGCTAGGGCGCTAAGCATCGCCATTCCCGGTTCCCGCTCTCCCCGCGAGCACCTCGGCGCCGCCGGCTGAAGGCGCTGCGACCGCGTCCGCGGCGCCGGCAGACTTCCTGGGTTCCGCCGCGTTTCTTCGGCCTGGCGGTTTTTCTACGGCGGCTCGGTTAATCCGCCCGCCGCGCCGCGGTTCGTTTCGTGGCTTGGCAAATCGGCCTGCTCGTGCGGCTTGCCGACCGACTGCCAAGGCTCGCTTGCCCGAACATCAACCATCCTTGTCCGGAGGAGACCGATCATGCTCCGCGAATCGTTGCGGACCAGCCTGGCCCACGTCGGCCAGGCGCTCCGCGAGCCCGAAGACTTTACGCTCGCCTGGCACCAGCACGCCGCCGAGTACCAACCCGCGGTCTGGCTGGCACTGGGCCTGACGGCCGTGGCCGGCACGCTCAGCTACGGCATGACGATGGGCATCGGCCTGGGAGCCAGGGCGATCATCGAGAAGGCTGCGCTGCTCACCCTGGCCGCCGGACTGGCTTGGGCCATTCCGCTGCCCGCACTCTACATTCTGCGCAGCATGGCCGGTTCGCGGTTGCGGGCCAGCACCACGCTGTTGGCCGCCCTGGTCACGACCAGTTGGGGAGGGCTGGCCCTGATCGCCTCGGTGCCGATCCATGGGTTCTTCCGCGTCGCCATTCCCGCCCAGGCGCCCGAGCTGTTCAGCCCCACGACCGCCGAGCACATCGTGCTGGCCGTCAACCTGTTGGTGTTCTGCGGCGTGGGTCTGTCAATGGTCGACGTCTTTTTGCGAGTGATCACTAGTGTCGAGCCGCGCGCCGCAGGGCAGCCGGTGTGGTTTCCCATGCTCATCGGCATCATCGGCGGCGAACTGTTCTTGCTATTTGGCTTGTTCGCCTGGTGAGCGCGCTGCCGCAGCATCCACAACGATACTCCTCTCAATCGGAAGGAAATTACCGATGATCGAATTAGCCGAAACTCCGCGCGACGCAGCCGCGCCGCTTCCCTTCACCGCTTGCCGGGCGCTCGACGAGCCGGCGATCGCCCCCGAGGCCGTTGACCCGGCCGAAGTTGAACCACCCGTGCTTGCCATCGGGCCCGACGAAGAGATTTCGACGCTGGCGGTGGTCGAGCTCTTGCTCAAGAACGATTGGGCGCTGAACCGCCTCGTCGCCAGCCCGCGGCGGCAGCGCGAGCTGTTGCCCAAGTTCCTGGCGATCGCCGTGGCCTGCTTCACCATTTATGGCGCGGTGGCCACCGGCGTGCTCAACGGTTTCGCCTGGAAAACGAATCTTTGGCTGCCTCATCTGCCGCCGGCACGCCTGGGCAGTCTGTCGATTGCCAATCTCCTGCTGGCCTACACGCTGGGGCTGATCGCGGCCAACGGCATCTGTCTGCCCAGTTTCTATTTCTACGGACTGTTGGCCGGCCTGCGGACCACGATGCTGGCGATCGCCACGCACGCCGTGAAGGCGATGGCCAGCGGCGGCCTGGCCCTCGTCGGACTGTTGCCCGTGTACCTCGGGCTGGCGTTGTTACCGCTGGTGTTGCCCAGGGGCTTTCAATTCGTTGGTCACGGCAGCCTGGCACTGTTGGGCCTGGCCTTGCCGTTTCTGGCCGGCCTGCGCGGCGCCACGAGCTTGTTCGTTGGCCTGGTCGGATTGGCCGACACGATGCATCCGGCTCGCCGCGGCCAGCGCGAATGTCTGCTGCGGCGGATGATGCTGGCCTGGATCGGCTGCTACACGTTCGTCACGCCCGTGGTGATCTACTGCCTTTGGAGCTGGCTCGGCCATTGGACGAGCGGCTTCGGCAACTAAACGGCGGCCCAACCCAGCGAGCGTTGCCGGGCACCGGCCGAAGACCGGTCGTGGCAAAAGCGAGCGGCGTGAGGGCTCGCGCAGCGAGGCCCGAGCGCGACAACAAGGAGCGAAGCGATGGGATTCGGCGAAACACTCGTTTTCTATCTGGTGCTGGGCTGCGTGGTGGCCGTGGCGGTGTATGTCACGCAAGACCGCCGCGGCATCGCCGGCACGGCCTTTCGGCTGGCGATGGCGGCCGCGTTCTGGCCCCTCTATCTGCCGCTGCTCTTGTCGAGCGAACGCGGTGAGGCGTCCAGGCGGCAGCCGGTGCAATCGCCTGATGGCATGGCGGCGGCCATCGCCGACGTCGAACGCGAACTCGACGCGGCACTGGCCAATCTCGACGGCTGGGCCGAAAGCGCGCTGGCCCGCGAGAAAGGTCGCATCGCCGAACTCCGCGAAGCCCTCTCCGCCCAAGCCCGGCGGATTCGCGAAATGGATGCGCTGCTGGCCGCCGTCGCCCCCGCCGACAAAACCGCGGACGATGCTGAATCGGCGGCCGGCGCATCCGCTGCCGAGTTGCCTGCCGGCGACGCCACGGCGCTCGGCCGCTGCCGGCGCAGCGAGCAGGCACGGGCCGAAAACCTGGCCCGGCTGGCCACCGTTCGCCGGCAAACCCACGCCGACCTGATGGCCACGCTGGCTTGGATTCGCGAGTTGGTGTCGATGATGCACCTGGCCAAATTCACCGGCGCTCCCGCCTCGCGAAGCGAAGAATTGATGGCCCAAATCGCCGCCGCCGTCGAAGGCATTTCGGCCGCCGGCCGCACGGCGAGCGACGATTGGCCCGCTGTCGAAACGACCGACAGCGCGGAGCCGGCGGCAACCGACGCCGCCACCGAGCATGCGGCAGCGCATTGATTCAAATCTTCAACCGACACGAACGTTTTTCATTCAGGAGCCCACGGCCATGAAACTTTTTCAGCGTACCGCCGACGTCGTAAGCGCGAATCTCCACGATCTCGTCGGGTGTCTGGAACAGCCCGACCGCATGCTCCGTCATAGCTTGCGCGAGTTGGAAGCCTTGGTCGAAACGACGACCGCGGCGGTCGCCCGCTCGATCGCCGCCGAGCGGCTGTTGGCCCAAAGCCAGCGCGAAGCCGAGGCCGAAGTTGCGCGCTGGGCCGAACGTGCTTCGGCCGCCGTGGCTGCGGGAGACGACGGTTTGGCGCGCCGGGCGATCGAGCGCCGGCTGGAGCACGAGCGGACGCTCGCGCTGCTCTCGCGCCAATTGGCCGAAGCGGCCGAAACCAACGCCGCCCTGCGTGCTCAGCTCGAAACCCTGCGGGCGAAATATGCCGCGGCCGATAGCCGGGTTCGTCTGCTCGCCGCGCGCAGTGCAGTGGCCGACGCCCGCCGCGGCGCTTCCTCTCCAAAATCTTCTCGCCGTGTGCTGGCCCGATTGGAACGTTGGAGTCGAGCGGTCGAAACGGCCGAAACCGAATCGATCGTCATCGCAGAACTAGCGACGGCCGACGACGAGCCGCTGGCGGCCGAATTCGCGCGCCGCGCCAGCGCCGC
>DATJTR010000252.1:0-5350 GCA_035503215.1 Pirellulales bacterium | reverse complement strand
TGGGCCTTGGGATCGGCCTCGGGCTGTTCATCGGCCGGGGCTGCGGCGCCGGCGGCAATCCAACTTCGCAGCAGCGTGATTTGCTCAGCCGAAAGGGGCGCCCCCTCCTTTTCGGGCGGCATCCGCTCGGCGGCATCGCTGGCCGAAATGCGGTCGACCAAGATGCTCGCGGCGACGTCTCCCCGCACGATCGCGGGGCCGGAATCGCCCCCCTGGATCGCCAGCTCGGCGGTATCGAGCCGTAGGCCCGCTTCCTGCTTGAGCGCTCCGTGACAGGCGATGCAGCGCTGGCGCAGAATCGGCCTGATCTGCTGCCGATAGTCGACCGGCGGGTCGGCTGTCTGGTCGGCCGCACGACTCGGCGGGATGAACGACAAAAACGAGATGGCGCAAACCGAGACGGCGAAAAGAGGGACCACTGCCCAGCGGCTGCCAGCGGCACCGACGCACCACCGTACCGGCGGACAGCGACGGCGAGCAGGCGACGCATGTGTCGCGGGCGGATGCAGGCTTGGTTTCTCGTCTCTCACGCGGAGCGACCATCCAGGATTTGACTGAGCTTGATCCGCTGCCTCGCCGCACAGCCTTTTCGGCTGCGTTCCCCATTATGGTGCCCCCCCAGATGGAAGGCAATTCGCGGGGGAAATTCAAGAGATTCGCGCGACTGCGGCAGGCGCGGATCTCGCACCGCCGCTGGAGGTTCGGGATGCGGCGTGGAAATCGGCGAGCGCTTGGCGGGCTTCGGGACGGACGACGATCGAGGGACGAGCGGCACGCAAGAGCGCGATGGCTTCGTCCACCGTCGAAGCGCGGCCAGTTTGGAGCAGATAGGCCCCGACGACCGCGGCGCTGCGCGAATAACCGATCTTGCAGTGGACGTAGACCACGCCATGCTCGACTTCGGCGGCGATGAATTGGCTTGCCCGGCGAAGCTGCTGCTCGGTGGGAGCCGTCAGATCGAGAACCGGGATATTCAGGTAGTGCCGGCCCTGGAACGATGCGGGCTCGGAAAACTCGGCCGTGAGGTCGAGCACGGCGGTGACTCCCTGGGCCACGGCACGCTGGGCCTCGCGATCGTTCAGCCGGCGACCGATCCACAGGCCGGGCACTACTTCGTCCCAATCGCGGCATTGCCGGCGATAGTACGCGAGCGAGAGCCATTGGCCGGCAACGATTGGCACCAGCAGCACCCGGGAGCTGAAAGCGAGGCGGCCATTGAGCTTGCGGTAAATGACCGCCCCGAAGGCGAAGTAGCCCAGCGCGAGAACGAGCGCGGCCACGGCCGCCCAGACGAGAACCGCGCCCCAAGGCCAAAGGAGCGAAGCGGCGACCAACAGGCTCGCCCCGCCCAAGGCATAGTAGACGCCCACGCGGCCATTGCGGATGCGGAGGGTGGTGTCGGCCTCTGGGTTGGGCAGCGCCACCAGGTGGAGACACGCGATCGCCAACAGCCAGCCCGTGACGACGTCGATCACCTGGTGCTGATAGGTGAAGACCGTGGAAACGCCGATCAACACGAACCACACCCGCAGCAGTAGATTGAACACGCCGGTCGTGCGCGGAACGTAAACCGGCCACAGCAAGGTGCGCAGCGCCACGTGCAGCGACGGAGAAAGATTAAAGGGCTTGTCGAAACTGCGCAGGGCCGCGAAGAGCAGCCCGTAAACGCCGTCGACCTCCGGACGGGGAAACCCCAGCCTGAGGGGAAACAGCAAAAAACAACTGCAGGCGATCAGGATCGCCAAACCGATCCGCGTGCGCAGGACTTTCAGTTCGGCCAGCGTGGTGCAGACGAAGAACGAACCCATGAAGAACAGATTGAGGGTCCAATACGGCACGATCATGGCGGGAACGAATGGGATCTTGAGTTCCCAGTCGTAGTACCAGGTGCCGACGTCCGAACGAAGCGAGGTCAACCAATTGCAGGCGTTGTAGAACACTTCGAACATCAGCCCGCAGACGACCATCGACGTGAGCGCCCCGGTCCACGACCGGCCGCGTGCTTGGGCACCGTCATTCTCGGAACAGGTGGGCGAAACTTCTGGAGCCACGGCGGTGTCTCGAAGGCGGGCACAAAAATCGAGCGACAGGCGTCGTCAGCCGGCCTGCTCCTCTTGCCGGATCTTTCTTCCCCAGTGATTCAGAGATGGCAATTTGCCTGACGACGTGTTGGCGGATGACGTGCCCGGGAATTCTAACGAATTAGATTATAGCCAACCGTGCGGCGGAAGCAGCACGATTGCCTGCGGCTCGCGAGGTCACCCAGTTTTTTCGGCGGGAGCAGGCGCGACGGGTAGATCGACTGGAATCTGGGATCGGAGGCAGAATCCGCTGAGGCTTCCGGAACCGTCGCGTTCGCCAAAGCTGTCCTTGATGTAGGGCCGAGCGCTATCGAGCGGGGAGAAGGGTGCCTCCAAGTATTCGCGTTCCGATTTACTGAGCCCCCGGACCGTTCCGTCTTCGTTGACGTAGACGTACGGGTAGGGAGATTGAGCGGCTTCTGCTGGAGAGACGATCGAAAACTCTGGCGATGAAGACATGGATGAGCTCGCAAGAACCGATCGGACGAAACGGCGAAGCGCGTGACAGCCAACATCCGGCTCAGAAACGCTCAGTGCAATAGTGGCTTAGCGGCTCGGAGGCGCTGGCACGTGGGCGGATTCAAATGCCCACAGGCCTAAAGATAGATGCATTTCGACTATTTTCCAGGCGCGTGCGAACTCCGATCTGCACCGCCGCGACAAAGCGCCTAAAGGTGCCCCATGTATCCCACGACCGCGAATCGTTTGATTTCCTCGACGTATCCTGAGATCAGCGCGAGACATTCGTCGAGTTCGCGATAGGCATAGGGGCCTTCGGTGCGGAGCGATGCGTTCTCGACTCCGCTGGGAATCAGCACCTGGCGGCGCAGGGCCTCGAAGTCAAAACTGTCCGCTAGCGGCTTGCAGTCGCTACGCGACATGCGCCGGCCCGTCCCATGACTCATCGAGAACAAAATGCCGCTCACCTTTTCCGTTGCCCGCACGAGCACGACGTCCCCGGTCATGTGAGAAGGAACGACCGACAGTCCACCGGGCCGGATCAGGACCGAGCCCTTGCGAATGATGACTTCCCCACTCTCCAGCGGTTCGTAAGTGTTGTGAGGCAGGTCAAGGACCAATTCGGTCTGCCCAAACACCCGGCTGATGGCGTCGTGAATCGCACAGCGATTGTCCGCGGCCCAAGTCACTACGCGGGCGAACTCGCGGTCGAAGGCGTCGGCCTGGTTGACAAAACGGTCGACCAGCTCAGACTCGTTGCGCGATCCGGTATGGACGAGAAAATACAGCGGACCGTCGTCGTAGGGCGCCAAGGCGTCGAGAAAATGGTTGCCACCTCCCAGATCTCCCAGGCCACCTTTGTTGGCTCGCAAGAGGTCGGCCAACCGATCCCAGCGCGCCGAGTCCAGATCGGCAGCGCCGACCGATGAGCGGACCAGTCGCATCCCACATCCGCAGTCCGAAACGGCGAAACGTCTCCAATCGGCTTGGGCAGTCAATACCGCGCTCCCTGTCGGCAGGGGCGATTTCCCGGGACAGGCGTCGGGCAGAAAGACGATTCGCTCGGCGCGCAGCCCGTGCGGCAGCCAGGTGTGCAGCTTCCAATCGGGCTCGGCGGAGAGATTGACAATGTCCATCGCTTCTTTTACTTCGTCGAGACCTGTTTATCTTGCTCGCCGCTGGACGGCGTAGCCGTAGGAGATGGGCCAGGTGGGCTCGGCACCCAGCTCTTGCTCGGCCTTGAGGGCCCAGTAGGGCTCGCGCAACAGTTCGCGAGCCAACAGGACCAGGTCGGCGTCGCCGGAGATAATGATCTCGTTGGCGTGCTTTGGTTCGGTGATCATGCCGACGGCGGCGGTCATGACGCCGGCCTCGCAGCGGATGCGGCGGGCGAACGGCACCTGATAGCCACGACCGACCGGGATGCGGACGCGCGGCACCAGTGCGCCGGAAGAGATGTCGATCAGGTCGATGCCGATTTCTTTCAGCAGGCGGGCGAGCACGACCGATTGATCGACGTCCCAGCCCCCTTCGGCCCAATCGGTGGCCGAAATGCGGACGAAGACCGGCAGATGGCTGGGGACGAGCTTGCGTACTGCGCCGGCGACGGCGAGGGTCAGCCGGATCCGGTTCTCCAGGCTGCCGCCATACTGGTCGGTGCGGCGATTGCTCAGCGGCGAGAGAAACTCGTGCAGCAGATAGCCGTGGGCGGCGTGAATTTCGATCAGGCGAAAGCCGGCCGCGAGAGCGCGACGCGTGGCCGCCTCGAAGGCCGCGACGACACGGTCGATGCCGGCCTGGTCGAGGGGCGTGGGGATCGGATTGCCTTCGTCGAACGGGATGGCGCTCGGCCCAACGACCGGCCAGCCTCCCGCGGCGGAAGTGGTGAGGCCGGCGCCTCCCTTCCAGGGCAAATCGCAACTCGCCTTGCGGCCGGCGTGCGCCAGTTGAATTCCGGCAACCGCGCCTTGCGACGCGACGAAGCGGGCGATGCGGGCCAAGGGCTCGGCGTGTGCATCGCTCCAAATGCCGAGATCGCCGGGCGTGATGCGGCCTTCGGGCACGACGGCCGTGGCCTCGACGATGACCGCCCCCACGCCGCCGGCCGCACGGCTGCCCAGGTGAACCAGGTGCCAGTCGTCGGCCATTCCGTCCTGGGCGATGTACTGACACATGGGCGACATCACGATGCGGTTGCGAAAGGTCACGCCGCGGATCGTGAGCGGGCTGAGCAGATCGATCTCGGGCACTTCGCGGTCGTGGTCGGTGTCGGCCAGGCAGCCGCTAGGGACGGATTTCGAAGGTGGCGTTTGAGGGGCAGCTTGATCGGCCATGGCTCTCGTCTCCTGTTGTGCGGCAGTGTTCGACTGGCGGAGCGCGGCAGCCCGGGCAACGATCGCAGCCCGCGCGGACGCGCGGTGTCAGTCTACCGCTGGCGGGGGCGTTTCGTACACCGAGCGCTTTTCGGATGCCCCGCGACCAGTGCGGCTGACCGCCTGCAAGGGCTGTGTGGATTGTGACGCCCGAGGCGGGATCCTGCGACACACTGGCCGCGACCTAAACTTGAGCGGCGCGGAGCGTGCGCCAGATTTTGCAGCGGCAAAGAAAAAACTGGGGGAATCAAGCGATGTGTGCGCGAACGCTGGAGTGGTTGGTCGGTAAGTGGCAATGGCCGTATGCGACGCTGTTTGCCGCCGGCTTTTTGGCCGTGCTCGCTCCCTTCGTGTTCCACTTTGCCGGCCTGCCGCTGGGATTGGTCTATCTGCAATTGCCGATCTACATGCTGCACCAGTACGAAGAGCACCGCGACG
>DATJTR010000251.1:0-4230 GCA_035503215.1 Pirellulales bacterium | reverse complement strand
CGCCCCGATCAAACCCGAAACCGTCGGCAAGCTTTCCGAAAACTTGCTCGATCTGAGCTTCACGACGCAAGATACCGCCTTCGCTTTCGCCTTCACCGGCAAGCTCGTGGTCCGCGTCGAGGGAGACTACACGTTCCACCTCGATGCCGACGACGGTGCCCGCCTGCGGATTTCCGGCAAGGCGAGCAATCCGAAGCAGGACTTCGAACTCGCCTACGACGGAATTCACGGGCTCGGCGAGGAGCGCTCGGCAACGTTTCATCTCACGCCCGGGCGCTATCCGATTCAATTGCATTACTTCCAACGCCATGGTGGCTATGGTCTGCGGCTGGATTGGTCTGGCCCCGGCTTCGAGCGCCGTCCGCTGGCCAAGAATCCCGATCGCCCCATTCGCACGGTCGATTTGGTCTCCGTGATGGCCAGTCAAGGCCGCATGCTGCTGGGGCAGGCTGAGTTCGACCGGCTCAACGGCTTGCTGAAAGAACTCGCCGCGCTGAAAGTCAGCTTGCAGCCCGAATACGCATTGAGCGTGACGGAGACCGGACCTTCGCCCGGCGACATGTTCGTATTGCAGCGCGGCAACGCGCACGCCCCCGGGGCCAAAGTCGAGCCGGGGTTCCCCGCCATCTTGGCTCGGCAGCCTGTCGAGTTGCCCCCGCCATCGCCCAGTGCGGCCACGTCCGGGCGGCGCACCGCGCTGGCCCGCTGGATCGCTTCGCCCACGAACCCGCTGACGGCCCGGGTTATCGCCAACCGCGTCTGGCAGCATCATTTTGGCCGCGGCATCGTTCGCTCGCCGAACAATTTCGGCGCCTTGGGCACACCTCCCACGCATCCCGAACTGCTCGATTGGTTGGCCAGCCGGCTCATTGCAGAAGGTTGGCGGCTCAAGCCGATCCACCGGTTGATCATGCTTTCCAGCGCGTATCAAATGTCGTCGCGGCCGCAGCCGCGGGCCGCGGCCGTCGATCCGCTCAACGATCTCTTCTCGCATTACGATCTTCGCCGGCTCAGTGCCGAGGAGCTGCGAGATTCGATCCTGTCGGTCGCCGGAAATCTGAACTTGAACATGTTCGGACCAGGCGTCTTTCCCGAGTTGTCGGCCGAAGTGTTTGCCGGGCAATCGATGCCGGGAACCGGCTGGGGAAAATCGTCTGCGGCCGATCAGGCCCGACGGAGCGTTTACATCCATGTGAAGCGTTCGCTCATTACGCCACTGTTGGCCAGTTTCGATTTTCCGGAGAGCGACTCGAGTTGCGAGGCTCGCTTCACGACTAGCCCGCCGACGCAGGCCTTGGGGATGCTCAACGGCAAGTTCATCGCCGACCAATCGGCGCAACTGGCTGCGCGGCTGGCCCGCGAAGCAGGCGAGGACCCCGCGGCCCGCGTGACGCTGGCTTTCCGCCTGGCGTATTGCCGGCCGCCGTCTCCTGAAGAAACGGCCCGCAGCATCCGGCTAGTCGAATTGCTGCGCACCAAGCACGGGCTCGAAGCCGACGCGGCCTGGAAATACTTTTGCTTGACGATCTACAACCGAAATGAGCTGATTTATCTCGATTGAGCGTCCCAGCGGTTGACGTGTTCGAGTTCGCTGCGACGAAGTTTCCAAGGCGATTGCCATGAGCCGATCTTCCGATTCCAACCGACCACGCGACACGTTCTGCGGCCGTACCCGGCGCGAGTTCCTGTGGGAGGCGGGCGGGGCGTTTACTTCGGTCGCGCTGGCCGGGCTTCTCTCGAACGACAGTTTCTTTGCCCGGCGGGCCCAAGCTGCCGAAAATCTGCCGGCGGGCCCCGAGAAGCTGGTCAATCCGCTCGCCCCGCGCGAACCTCACTTCGCGGCGAAGGCCAAGAGCGTGATTTTTCTGTTCATGTACGGCGGGCCCAGCCACGTCGACACGTTCGATTACAAGCCCAAGCTCTACGATCTCGACGGCCAGACCATCGCCGTGAAGACCAAGGGACGCGGCGGCAGCCGCGACCGTTCGCGTGTGGTCGGGCCAAAGTGGAAATTCCAGCCCTACGGCGCCTCGGGGCAGTGGGTTTCCGAGCTCTTCCCGCACCTGGCGACCTGCGTCGATGACCTGGCGTTCGTCAAATCGATGACGGCCGACTCGCCGATTCACGGCTCGGCCATGCTGCAGATGAACTCGGGCAAAATTCTCAGCGGCAGCCCCTCGCTCGGCTCGTGGATCAATTACGGCTTGGGAAGCGTGAACGAAAACTTGCCCGGCTTCGTCGTGATGCTCGATCCGACCGGCGGACCGATCAGCGGCTCGAAAAACTGGTCGAGCGGTTACATGCCGGCCAGCTACCAAGGCACCATCCTCCGCTCGCAGGGCAACCCGATTCTCGACCTGACGTCGCCGCCGGGCATGACGCGCGAACTGCAGCGCGATCTGCTCGACGAACTGGCCGTCGCGAATTCATCCCATTTGGCCGAACATTCCGGCCATGCCGATCTAGCCGCTCGCATCGCCAGCTATGAGTTGGCCTTCAAAATGCAGCAGCATGCTCCCGAGGCGGTCGAGCTGGCTTCGGAGAGCCCGGCGACTCTCGACCTGTACGGCATCAACGAAGAGCGAACCGCCGAATTCGGCCGCCGTTGTTTGCTGGCCCGCCGGCTCGTTGAGCGCGGCGTGCGCTTCGTGCAGCTGTATGCCGGCGGCGCCCACAACGACACGAACTGGGATGCTCATGGCGATCTGGTCAAAAACCACAGCTATCACGCTGGTCGTACCGACCGCCCCATCGCTGGCTTGATCAAGGATCTGAAGCAGCGCGGACTGCTCGACCAGACCTTGCTTGTCTGGGGGGGCGAATTCGGCCGCCAGCCCACGGCCGAATATGCCGAAGGCACCGGCCGCGACCACAACGCCATGGGCTTTACCATGTGGATGGCGGGGGGCGGCATCAAGGGTGGGACCACCGTCGGCGAGACCGACGAGTTGGGCAGCGCCGCCGTCGAAGAGCCGCTGCACGTTCGCCGGCTGCACGCCACGATCTTGCATCAAATGGGCATCGATCCGAACCGTTTGTCCTACTTCTTCAACGGCCTGGATCAAAAACTTGTCGGCGTCGAACACGTTGACCCGATCGCCCAGCTCATCTAAGTTCTTAGTCCCGTCTCATTTCGTCCCATCCCGTGTATCACGAGGAGCCGCCGATCATGCGCTGGCCTGTTTTCGTTCTCCAGGCGATTGCCTTGTCATTCCCGTTGATCGTGCTGCCAGCGCTGCACGCTGCCGATCACTCGGCCGTGTCGACCGGCAAGCCGCACCGAGTGCTGATCGGCGACGATACCAAGCAGATTTTGGCCATTGTCGACGTCAACGGCGAGATCGAATGGTCGCAACCGATCCGCTCGATTCACGACGCGTGGCTGCTTCCCTCCGGGAACGTGCTCTTTCAGACCGATTGGCAAACGATCGTCGAGCTGACCCCCGACAAGCGCGAAGTCTGGCGGTACGATGCCGGCAAAAGCAATGGCAATGAGGGACGACCGGTCGAGGTACACGCCTTCCAGCGCTTGCCCGGCAACCGCACGATGATCGCCGAGAGCGGCCCCGCCCGGATCATCGAAGTCGACTCCGATGGCCGGCTGGTCAAGGAGATCCCGCTCGAGGTCGAGCATCACAACACCCACACCGATACGCGGCTGGTCCGCAAGCTCGATAACGGGCATTACCTGGTGTCGCATGAGGGGCAGACTAAGATCATCCGCGAGTACGACGAACGCGGAAAGATCGTGTGGGAGTTTGCGCCGCACTCGAAGGCCTACTCGGCCTATCGCCTGCCAAACGGCAATACGCTGATCGGCTGCGGCGACGGCCATCGGGTGATCGAAGTCGATCGCGCCGGTCAGATCGTTTGGTCGGTCGCTGAGAAGGATCTGCCCGGCATCACGCTGGCATGGGTCACCATGGTCGATCGTCTGCCGAATGGCAACACCGTGATCGTGAATTGTCACGCCGGTCCCGACAATCCGCAAATCATCGAAGTCACTCCCGACCGGCAAGTTGTCTGGACGTTTCGCGATTTCGAGCGTTTCGGTAACTCGATGCCCGTGGCCCGCGTGCTCGACGCCAGGCCGTAGCATCCGTATTCGAGTCTGGACAGCAACCAGTTAACTTTGGGCGCGAACCGCTTCGACGCATGTTGCTGGCATGAACGGCCTTATTCTCGATTTGTGCTAGTCGGATCGTCATGCTTGGGGTATCGTCAAATCAT
>DATJTR010000250.1:0-3164 GCA_035503215.1 Pirellulales bacterium | reverse complement strand
TCAAGCGCAGCGTCTATCGCGTCAGCCGCTCGTTGAACCAGGTGCCGAAATAGTCGAAGCTGTGGCCCCCCAGCGGCGTGCACAGATTGGCCACGCGGACCGCTTCGTCCCGATCTTCGACTTCGACTCCCAGCCCGAGATGCCCCATGCGCAATTGCTGCTCGGTGAACTTGATCAGCCCCAGCTCGGCATCGCTGAAGAAAAAGCCCTCCAGCCGTTTGACGAGGTGCAGGCCCTCGTCCCCTTCGAGAACGGTGATCTTCGTGTCGTCGTAGCCGGCGCGGTTGAGCGCCGCGACGATCGTGTCGCAGGCGGCCTCGCTGTCGACGAACCCGATGGCCCGCCCTTGCGGCAGCGGCAACTTTTGACCGTGATCGTGAAGCGGTTCGACTTTCATGGTTTTTGCTCCTCGCGCGTGGAAGCCGGGCAGTCACTCGCCGAGCGCGTTATGGCTGGCGAGCGACAAAGAAAGGATGCCGTCGTAGCACGCGCGGGCAACCCTGCCAGGAGCGCAAAACGCCACGGCACGGCCCCGCTGCGCGTCCTCATTCTACAGCACACCAGGTGCCAAACAACGAATTTGATGCGGCCCCGAGGCCGCCGCGCTGCTCTCGCCCCCGCGTCTACTGCGAACACGGCTCGTGCTGGCTGGCCGCGGCCGTGTCGGCCTGCGAGTCGTGCCACCAGGCCCGCGCCCGCTCGCGGTTCCATTCGCCCGCGCACCTGCAGGCGGCCAGCGCCTGCTCCAGCACGTCGACATCGGCCGGCCGGGCAGCGGGATCTTTGGCCAGGCACCACAGCACCACGCGCTCCAGGTCTGCCGGCACGCACGGCCGCAGCTGCGACGGCGGCACCACCGGATCGCGCACCTGGGCGATCAAGGTGCCGATGCCGCTCCGCTCGGCGAAGGGGGGCCGGCCGGTGAGCAGATAATAGGCCACGGCCCCCAGCGAATAAATGTCGCTCCGCCGGTCCACTTCCGTTTCGCCGGTGACTTGCTCGGGAGACATGAAGGCCGGCGTTCCGACCGGGCCCGCCACGCTTTCGTCGGCCGAGCCGACGGATAGAATCGGCCGCACCAGGCCGAAATCGAGTAGCTTGGCCACGTCGTCCTGCCCACCCCGCCGCGCCGCGAAAACGTTCGAGGGCTTGATGTCGCGATGAATCAGCCCGGCACCGTGCGCTTCGGCCAAGGCCCCGCAGACTTGCCGCACCAGATACACCACCCGGCCCGGCGGCAGCGGCCCGTATTGATCGACCAGGTCGGCCAGGCTCAAGCCGGGCAAGAATTCCATCACATAGTAATACGTCCCATCCTCGGTCCGGCCGTAATCGAAAATCTCCACCGTATTCGGGTGCGACAGCGTGGCGGTGATCCGCACTTCGCGCTCGAAGCGGGCCAGGGCGTGCGGATCGAGGCCAGCACTGGCCCGAATCAGCTTCACGGCACAAGCCCGCTTCAGCAGTTGGTGCTCGGCCAGAAACACGTCCCCCATTCCGCCCGAGCCGATCTGCCGCTTGAGCCGATACTGTCCGAAAAAGCGGGCTTCGACCAGTTGCCGCCGCAAGCGCGAAAACATGTGCGCGCCAAGCGCCGCCACCGCGGCCAACAGCAAGAGAAAGAACGTGTCGAGGCCAAACGACACTAAAGGAATGACCCGCCGGTTCTGCCATTCGGCCAGCCAGCCCAGCGCGTCGCGGTGCAAAAGATACCCCGCTACCACGGTGGCGAACGACAAGAGTGCCAAGGGCACCCCCACGGCCGCCGCCCGCCGGCCGCTCTTGGGGACGTAGATGCCGTGAAACAGGATCAAGATCGCGCAGAGCAGCACCGCGTTCTTCTCGACCAATTGGGCCGTCACCGGATCGAAAGCCAGCGAGCGCTCGATCAGCCGGCGATAGAGATACAGCACCATCGTGCCGGCCAGCGCGCCGGTCATGGCCAGCTCGATCCAGCGGAGCGACCCGAGCCCGATCCCCTTTCGCCAACGCAACAGGGCCGTTACCGCTAGCAGCAGCACCCCCACCACGCTGACGAAGACGAGCACCGGCGGATCGCCCAGTCCCAACACCAGCGGCCGCAGCACCAGCACCATCGTGAACAGCACGGCGTAAATCGCGGCCAGCTCGGCCAGCCGCACGCGGACCACGGTGCGATATTCGTCGGCCGCGGTGTTGCTCTGCCCCAAATAGGCGATGGCCGCGGTCGGCGTGAAGCCGAGGCTGGCCGTGGGCATCGTCGCCGCCCGCTCGGCCCGGCTGCGGGTACGATGTGGCGAATAGGTGAGAGTCGGAAAGTCGTCAGCCATCGAGATCTACCGCTTGCACGCCCAGAAGAAGTCGGCCCGCGCGGCGGGCGACCAATCCGCCACCTGCCGCACTATTCTTATGGTAACCGACGCCGCGGCGGCCCCGCCAACGAACGGCCCGGCCGGTGCTGGTTCACTTTCCGTCAGAATCCGGGCGGGGGTAGGCCGGCGATGGTAGAATCAGGGGCATGATAATCATCCGATGGACTGCGGCAATATTGCTTGGGCTCGCCAGCGGCGCTGCCTGCGGCTTCGCCGAGCGTGCAATTCGCGAGGGGGCCTCCCTCAGCCCGCTGCAATGGGCCGCCGCTCTGCTCCCGTTTTTGATTGTCTGCCGGCTGTTTTGGTGGTCCGATCGGGGCCGACTGGGTCGGCGATCGCCTCCCGCAATACACAGCTAAGCGCTTCATCCCTGCCGCTGCCGGTCGAAGTAGCGGCTGAGCGAGCCGATGCGGTGGACTTGATAAGCCACGATCGCGCCGATCACGGCCAGGCTGGCACCGAAAATCAATTGATAATGGGGCAAGCGAAAATCCTTCGGCCCCAAGAACCACAGCAGCACTACGTACGACGCCAGCTCCACCACGGTCGTCAGCACCACCAGCCGCACGCTGAACCACAGACCCGCCGCCACCAGCACCAGCGGATAGCCGATCGCCAAGGGACCGATCGGCTCGCCGGTCATCCCCATGGCGATCGTGAGCAGGGCCACGTCGGTCACCGCCCAACCGTAGCGGGCCATTTCCTCCGTCGCCGGCCGGTCGAGCAGGGCCTGGAATCCGCAGGCCGCCGCGCACCAAAACCCCATCACCCCCATGATCCGCTGGTGGAACACGAGGTTGCCGCCGGTGGCCA
>DATJTR010000249.1:0-19080 GCA_035503215.1 Pirellulales bacterium | reverse complement strand
CGCTCTTCTCGAGCGCGGTGGCGTGGCCGGCCGGATCTATGACGCGCAGCGGCTGCTCGGCGGCGGTGACGCTGGCCGGCAAGGCGATTTCGCTGCCGGTGGCGTAGAAATTGTCGCCATAACCTTGCGGCTGGGCGAGATAGCCGACGAGTCGATAGACCAGCGGCACGAACAGCGGCGAGAGGGGCAGATTCGTCCAGTCGCGATCGACGGTCGAGGCGAACAACATCACCCGGCCCAAGCCGCACGATTTGACGAGTAGCACAGGGTCGCCACCGTCGGACTGCATCAGCACGTCGGCCCCTTGGGGCTCGAGGCGGTAACGCTCGGCAAACGTCACGCCCGACAGATTGCCGAGCGCGCCCGAGTCGAAGCCGGCGGTGGCCGGATGAGCGTCGGCCATCCAGGCCAGGAATCCGGCGGCCGAGCCGGTGACGCGGTCGCCCAGTTTGCCGGGCAGCAGGCCGCCGTGCATGCGGCCGGGGCCGATGAGCTCGTTGTACCGGTCGCGATCGACCCGATCGCCGAGCGTGATGAGCAGGCTGCCGCCTTTGTCGACATAACGCTCCAGCTTTTCGATCGCCGGCGGCGGGAGACTGGGGACGTTGGCCAGCAGGACGACCGAAAACTCTTCGAGCCGGACGGCGGGAAGTTCGCCGGCCGCGACGGTCTCGAGCGCGATCAACCGCTGTTTGCCACCGGCGGCGGAATCGCCTTTCGCGTCGCGCGCTGCGCTCCCCTGCCCCGCCGGATCGAGCGACAGCGCGGTGCGGAAGAAGAAGAGTTCGTCGCTGCCGGGCAGTGCGGCGGGCGCGCCATCGACGGCCAGAATCTTGAGTTGTCGTTCGACCGCGACGGCAAACACGCGGCGATTGTCGGCCGCGATGGCGTCGACCGCGGGCGTTTCGCCCGCCACCGGCGCGCCGTCCCATTCGATTCGCCCCTGGTGCCAACCCGTATGGCTGAAGCGATGAACGAAACGGACCACGTCGCTCGCGCCGGCCGACAGATCGATGTCGCGATGGGCCACCACCGCGTCGTCCACCACCAGGTTCAGACCGAGCTTGTGAGGTTGACGCGTGCCGTTGGTCACCTGCGTGCGAAACGCGAACGGGATACCAAGCATTGGCCGAGCGGCGCCGAATTGGACCGCGTCGAGCGAAATGTTTTCGGCTGGCATCTGTTTTGGCCGCGTGGCCAGCAGCACGAGCGTCGTCGTGCCGCCGGCCGCCAGCGGCGTGTCGGCAGAGAGCGCGGTGGAGGCGAAATCGCTGAGCACGAAAACCTGTCGAGCCGGCTGGGCGGCAAAGGCTTTTTCGGCAGCAGCAACGGCCGCCGGCAGATCGGTAGCCAGGTCGGTCAATTCGACGGCGCGAATCGCCTGGCGGACCTGGTCCAAGTCGGCCGTGGGGGGATCGAACAAGACACGTGGTCCGGCATCGCGCTGACCGGCCAAGACGACCGTGACCGCGTCCCCCCGGGCGGTCGACAGGCCATCGACCAGATCGATCGCGGCGGCTTTGGCCCGATCGAGCAGCCGGCCGTCGGCATCGGCCAGGCCCATCGAGGCCGAATCGTCGAGCACGATCGCCACGTGCTGCTTGCCGGAAAGGGGAGCCAAGAGCGAAGTCATCCAAGGCAGGCGAATCAGCGGTTGCGCGAGCGCCAGGGCGAACAGAGCGAACAGCGCCATTCGCAAGATCATGAGCAGCCGGTCTTGCAGCTTTGCCCGGCGGGCGGTCTTGAGAAACTGCTCGTTGAAAAACGCGGTAGTGGAAAAGACGAGCTTGGTTTTACGCTGCGCGCGGCGCAGGTGCAGGACGAGCGGAATCGCCGCTGCCGCCAGCGCGAGCAAAAACCAAGGGGCCACGAAGCTCATCTTGTCAGACTCTCGCTTTGATTCTTTCTCATGATGCGATTCCGCTGATCAGCCGACGTTCGCCCGCCCCAGCGCTTGCCGCCGCGACAGGTAGGCGGCCAGAAACTCGTGAAAGGGCTGCGCCGTGTCGGCCAAGGCGTAGCCGATCTGCCGGCTTTGACAGCCCAAACGCAGGGCGTCGAGGTAGCGGCCGATCGATTCCAAATAGTGCCGGCGCACGGCTTCGGCGTCGGCGGTGACGAGGCGTCCCGATTCCAGGTCTTCGATCTGCCCGGCGTCGGTGAAGGGAAACTCCAATTCGGCCGGATCGAGAACTTGCAGGACGATGACTTCGTGTTTGCGGTGTCGCAGATGAACGAGCGCGTCGAGCAATGCTCGCGGATCGGTTCCGCCGGAGAAGCAATCGCTGAGCACCACCACCAGCCCGCGGCGGCGAATGCCTTCGGCCAGGGAATGCAAAGCCGCCGGCAGGTCGGTTTCGCCCGCGGGCGTGATCGATTCGAGCGCCTGCATCACCGCCTGCAAGTGCCCCTTGCCTTGCCGCGGCGGCACGGAGAGCCGCACCTGGGTGTCGCAAACGGTCAGCCCATAGGCATCGTGCTGCGACTGCATCAAAAAGGCCAGCGATGCGGCCGAGTAGCAAGCGTATTCCAGCTTGGTCATCGTGCCGGAGTGGTGATAGGCCATCGAGCGGCTGGCGTCGACGACCAGATGGCAGCGCAGGCTGGTCTGTTCTTCGTACTGTTTGAGGTACAACCGATCGCGCTTGGCCAGCAGCTTCCAATCGAGATAGCGGGTTTCGTCGCCGGGAACATATTGGCGATGCTCGGCGAACTCAACGCTGAAACCCTTGTGGGGCGAGCGATGCTGGCCGGCGTACAGCCCCTCGACGACCAGGCGCGCGGCGAGCCCCAGATTCTTGAGCTTCGCCAAGGCCAGTGGATCGAGATATTTCGTGCCTGGGGAATTCATGGCCGTGCGAAAACGGATTGCCAGGTAGAATGAAAAGCCGCAGGTGCCATGATCGAGACCGACTCGCGCCCTGCCTCGCGGGCGTAGGCCGACAGTACGTTAGGGCCAATTAGGCGTTTACGCCGACAGCGCGTCGTATTCGGCGGGCGTCGGTTCGCTGACCTCATCGAGCAGCGAGGCCACGATGCGGTCGGCGTCGATGCCTTGAGCCTCGGCGTGGTAGTTGGGGATGACGCGGTGCCTGAGGACCTGCGGAGCGACCTGCCGGACGTGTTCGGTGGTGACGTTGACCGAGCCGAGCAGGGCCGCGCGGGCCTTGGCCGCCAAGGCCAGAAACTGCATCGCCCGCGGACCAACGCCCCAGGTGACGTGATCGCGCACGAACTGCGGAGCCAAGGGATCGTCGGCCCGAGTGCTGCGGCCGAGCTTCACGCAGTACAGGGCCACGTGATCGCTGATCGGCAACTGGCGGATGATTTTTTGGATCGAGACGATCTGCTCGGCCTTGAGCACCTTTTGTATCCCCTTGGCTTCGATGGCCGCGGGTGTGCTTTTGACGATGGCCAGTTCCTCACGCAGCGACGGATATTTGACGCGGAGCATGAACATGAAGCGGTCGAGCTGGGCCTCGGGCAAAGGATAGGTTCCTTCCTGCTCGATCGGGTTTTGCGTGGCCAGCACGAAAAACGGCGAAGGGAGATCGTAGGTCTGGCCGCCGCTGGTCACCTGCCGCTCTTGCATCGCCTGCAACAAGGCGGCCTGCGTCTTCGGCGGAGTGCGGTTGATTTCGTCGGCCAACAGGATGTTGGTAAAGACCGGGCCGCGGATGAAGCGAAATTCGCGGCGGCCACTGTCGGCCAGTTGATCGATCACTTCGGTGCCGGTGATGTCGGCCGGCATCAGGTCGGGCGTGAACTGGATGCGGTTGAAATCCAAGTCGATCGCCCGAGCGATGGTTTGCACCATCAGCGTTTTGGCCAGGCCGGGGACGCCGACCATCAGGCAGTGGCCGCCGGCAAAGATCGCCGTGAGCAGGTCGTCGAGCACGTCGGTCTGGCCGATGATGATGCCGCTGATCTCGTTTTGCAGCGCCTCGCGGGCTTGCCCGAGCCGCTGCACCGCGGCCGGATCGAGCGTCGGTCCGGGGGCAAACTGCTGCGGGGCCGGCGGAATGTGCAAGGTCGGCTGCGGCGGACTGGCATGAGCCGGTGCCGTGTGAGCCGGTGCCGCATGGGCTGGCTCCGCATGGGGACTGGCTGGCGGAGCAGCGTGGGAGGCGGCGGCTGCAGCTTTGCGGGCCAAAATCTGCTTGCCGGGATGATTGCCGGCCGGAGGATCGGAGCCAGGGCGATGGCCGCCGGGAGGGGGACCGGGGAGGGGCATGGCAAGGTTCCTTAGGGAAGCGGCTGGGGTGGTCGAGGTTTTGGTCGATCGTGGCGTGAGCGGCGGAAATCGCGGGCAGTATTGCACCAGGTGAGGCGTGCAACGCGCCTCGGCTGGCGCGGGGGTTCGTGAGCCGGACTAATGCCGCAAGGCGTAGCTCAGGATGTTGAGCGACACCCGCCGGGCGGAGTCGGCGTCGTAGGCGTTGGCGTAGGAATCGTGAATGCCTTTGAGCAGCGCCAGCGTGTCAACCGGCGAATAGACGATCACGGCCCGGGAGCGAACGCTGACCATTTCCAATTGCCGCTCGCGCTCGGCCAGCGTGCCGGCGTCGTGCAAAGCGTCGAGCTTGTACAGGCCGGCGACCAGCGGATGATCGTCGGGCACGGGAACCAGCTTTTCGTCGGGATAGATCGCGGCCACGAGCTGCCGGGCGTAGCGATCGAAGCGCGAAAAGCCCGAGGTGTTGTTGATGAACAAAAAGCCGCCGGCGTTCAGATGCCGACGCAGGGCCTGCACTTCGTCGGGACCCAAGGCCGGGTCGTCCATGCCGGTCATCAGCAGCACCGGAGTCTCGGCCAGTTGCTCGACATTGGCATCGACCGGCTTTATGTCGAAGGCGATCGGAATCGACGTGCGGTCGTGAGCCAGGCGAAGGAGTTGATACAGGCTGTTGGGATCGGCGTTCCAATCGCCTTGGTGGCGCAAGTGGCCGATGGTCACGGCCGCGCGATGCTCGGGCTGCTCGCCCAGGATTTCGCGCGTGTCGGCCTGGGCCACGGCAAAGCGGCGATCGGCGGCCACATAGCTGACGATGTTCACTCCCAGGCGAATGGCATCGTCGGGCATGATGGCCTGCGTCACCTCGGGCTTCGCTCCGCCGCTGCGCGGAGCCGCGGGGGCATAGAATTCGTCCCAGCCGCAGGTCATGTCATAGGGCGAATAGATCACCGCGGTGCGGGCGGCAATGTTCAAGCCCAACAGCACCGGCGGTCCCTGGTTCTTGGAGTTCGTTCCCTCGGCGGCCTGGAAATAATGGACGTTGCTGTAGGGATAGTAAGCCCGCAAGATGGGATGATCGAGCGGCAGGGCATCGAAGCGGCGATCGGGGAAGATGGCCTTCATCTCGGTGGCGAACGAATCGGTGAACTGCTTGCTGCCCAACGCGGCGGTGGCCAGCAGCGTGCCGCCGTCGACGAGATAGGCGGCCAGAGCGGCGCGCTCGTCGGCAGTGAAGGAAAACGCCTGATAGCCGACCATGTAGATGACCGGCACGTTGTAGACCTTGCCCTCGCGGTGCAGGGCCACGAGCTCGTCGAGCTTGACGGTCGTTTCGCCGTACCAACTGTCGACTTGATAGCGGACGTGGCGAAGCAGGTTGTCGACGTCGCCGGGATTCGGCATGTAGTCTTGATCGGCGCCGTAGACCAGACGCGAGATGAACATCGGCCCCTTGGGCTCGGCCTTGGGCTCGCTGCGGCGCATCGGCGTGGCCGGCAACGGCAAGGGAGGCAGCGATTCGGCCGACGTTTGCCGCTGCGGCGTCTTGCGCTGCGGGGGGCCAATCGTACCGAGGGGCCGCTCGGCCAGTGCGGCAGACGCACCCGCCAGGCACAGGGCCAGCACCAGCAGCGGCCGGACCAACGAGGGGAATGGAATCGGCCGCCAGAAATTCGCGGATCGCGCTCGGCTGGAATTCATCGTCTGTTCCTCCTCGAAAGGATTCGCCAAAACAGGGAAAGTTATTCGCTCGCCAGGGGATTTTCCATCCTCGTCAATCGATCGCCGGCCACTCGGCCGGCCTGGGTTTGACGGTAAACTCGCGTGTCGGCCGGCCATCGGCAGCGGCGGCGTGAACGCCCGCGGCCGGCGCCGGCAGCGTGATCCGCCCCAGGTCGACCACCGGTTTTTCGGGACTCAAGCCGATGCCCCCCAGCGCTGCCACGTAAACGACGCGCAATGCGGCATACTGCTGGGGCGAAACTTCGCGGCGATCGACCGCGTAAAACGGCTGCTCCTGCAGGGGAGCCCAAGTGTCGTCGTCGGGGTTTTCGTATTCGTAGCGATCGGCACGCCACACCCAGCCACCGACCGCGCCGGCGCCTTGGATGTTGCCGCGGCGAACGCTCGTGGCCAGCACGACGGCATGTTCGGCGTTGCCCTGGATGTCGAGAACCACGACTTCGTGCGGAAAGCCACGCCGCGCGACGCCGGCCAGCTTGTCGAGCAGCGCGCGTTTGGCCTCGGCCGACAGGGGCTCGGGCCGCGCGTCGCCGTCGGCCGCGACGGCGGCGTTCCAACCGGCGATTAGACCCCCGGCGGTTTCCAAACGCAAATCAAAACTTCCCGCGTCGGGCAGATTGTCGAACACGACCTCATCCCCCGCCACGCGGCCGGAATAGTTGCGGCTGACCACGCCATCGCTGCCGTGGGTGTCGCGCTCGATGGCCGTCGCGGCGGTCACTTTCTGATCGCCGGCGATGCGGGCACGAATCGAGCCGGCTTGGGCCGGCGCGGCGCAAGCGGCAGCGATTGACGCTGCGATCGACGCACAGGCGAGGGCCCTTCCGACCGACTGCGTTCGTATCATCGCTCACCCCCTTTCCGTTCGCCTAACGCTGATAGGCCGGCAGATAGTGCATGTAAACATCCAGACACATTGCCCCCAGCGCGGTCGAATAGGTTTTGGCGGGACCATTGAATTTTTCTTCGCCGTGGCCGGGCCAACTACCATCTTCGCTTTGAGTTTCGAGCAGAAACTTGCGCACGCGGGGATGCCAGGCGGCCCATTGTTCTTCGCCCGCCTGAAAATGGGCCTGCATGGCGTAGTAGGACGTGTAATAGAAATAGGAATCGAGCTGGCCGTTGTACGGTTTGCTTTGCAGCATGCCGAGTGCCTTGGCGACGGCCGGATCGTCGAAATGGCCGAGCAGTTGCATCGATAGCGCACCGGCCGCCGTTTGGGCGCAAGTCGGACCGCCCCCCGGTTGGTAGCTGAACCCGCCGGCCGGCACGACGCAGGCTTTAACGTATTCGGCGGCCCGATCGGTCGTCGACTGCGGCACGTTCAAGCGGGCGTTGATGGCCGCCCGCAGGGCCACGACTTGCATCACGCTGACGCTCAGGTCGGCATCGCCGGGGCGGGGCTGATAGCGCCAACCGCCTTGCGGATTCTGTGAGGCCACGATCAGATCGATCGCCTTTTGCAGGCTGCGGCGCATCTCGACCGTGCCGACGGCGCCGTAGGCTTCGATCAGAGACAATGTAGCCAAGGCATGTTCATACATCGGGCCTTGCGATGGCCCAGGCGAGGCGTACAGCCCTTGCTCGTTTTGCGTGGAGAGGATGTAGTTCATGGCCCGGCCGACGGTGAGCTGGTGCGGCCCGCGACCGGGGGTGTGACCGCGGCCCAAGAACGCCAAGAGACCGAAGGCGTTGACGCCGTTATTCGGCCCGCCGCCGTTGACCTGCTGCGGCCACCAGCCCTCGGCGTCCTGTTTTTGAGCCAGGTGGTCGAGTGCGCGATCGACGGCCGCCTCGACGCGGATCATTTCCTGGGCATCGGGAATCGCTTCGGCGGGCGGTGGATCGTCGGCGAACGCGGCGCGCACGACGGCGAGCGGCAGGCAAAGCGCGAGGGCGGCGAGAAGTTGTCGGCGATGGAGATTCATGATCGCACTGATCTCGTATTTCAAATCAATCCCAGCACGCGGCGAATGCCGACGTCCGCGCAGTACAACCCGGCCAACAACAATAGCGTGAGCCAATTGTCCCACAGATCGTCCTCATAGGGGCGGGCCTGATGGACCGTTTCGCCAGCCAGCCGATCCGGCAACTCGGCGAGCCCGGCGGGCTCGATCAGCTCGCCACCGGAAACTTCGGCCAGCGTTTCCAGCGCGGCGCGGTCGACGTCGACCAGGGCCAGCTCGCGGTGCGAACTGGCGACTTCGACCGTGGCCGTCAATCGGGCCGAGGGGCCACCGTCGAAGGCGACATTCAGCACGCCGAGCTCCTCGGGGGTCCAACTGCCGTGGAAATGTCCCGCCTCGCCGATCCGCTCGAGCCGGACCGTCTCTTTCCTCCCGGGTGCGGTGATCGCGACCGAGGCCGAATCGGCTGCGATCGGCTGCCGCGCCTCGTCGACGGCGTAGAGATCGATCGACACCGGCGTGCCCGGCTCGACCGTTTGCGGCTCGACTTCCAGCCAACTGAGCTGACCATCGGCCGCGGGTTTGCGAGCGACGTGGCGCAGGGCCTGACCCCAGAAACGGTAAAAGATCCGATCGCCGACGTTTCGCCGCCAGCGAAATGTTTCGTCGCAGCCGACGACCAGCACCCGGCCGCGGCCGACGACCTGCTCGGCCAAGATCGGCAATTTCTCCTTGCCGCCGGCCGGCTGGATGTCGGCCAGGCGGGTGGCCGCGGGTTTGAGCCGGCTGCCGGGGGCGGCCCAAAAAAACTCGGGCATGCCGCTCCACAGCGCCCGGTCCTGACTGATGTTGCCGGTGATGGCAAACGCCGGATGCGTCGCACCGGCCGGCGTGACCAGCATGCGAAACGGCGCAAAGATTGGCGCGGGCAAGCCGTGCGTTACACCAGACGGCGCGGCGCCGTCCGACGGCGAAGCGGCCGGATCGGCGCCGGGGTCGCTCGAAACGGGCGATGCGGCGTCGAACGTCATCGGCAGAATCGCGGCCAGCGGACTGCCGACGAAATCCCAAGGCATGTGCCGCGTGCCGCACTGGACGACGAGGCCCAATCCGTCTTCTTCCACCGCTTTGACCAGCGCCCGCTGCTCGCCGGGGGGCAACAGCCTGGGCGAAACGTCGCCCAAGAGCACGACGTGATTCTCGGCCCACCTGGCCGGCACTTTCGATAGGCCGGCGACCTCGGGCATCATTTCGGCCGGCACGGCGTCGGCTTCAAGCTGCGACTCGACGACGAACGTGGTGTTCATCGCCTTGTCGCGGCGCAGGGCATGATCGAGAAAACGAAAATCCCAGCGCGGCGTTCCTTCCAAGTACAGCAGCCTGGCCGGCTCGCGGCCGACGCGGACGTGGGCCGTGGCCGAATTGTTCGCCGCCACGGTTTCCTCGGCCAAGGGGGCGACCGTGGCCCGCAGCAACCGGTTGCCCGCTTCGGTGGCGTGGTAATTGAGCAGCACCGATTGGCGCCGCCCCGCGGCGAGCGTTGTTTCGGCGGTGGACAGGGCCGGCCCGTCGCCGTCGTGCAGTTCGACCGCGACTTTGCGGCCGTCGAAGCCTTGCGAGGCGAGCGTGACGGTGGCCGAGACCGTGTCGTCCTTGGCCACTTCGGCCGGCAGCGAGATTTCGACCACCGCCACGTCGGCCAGCGGCCGTTCGGAACCGATCGGCACCGCGAAAACCGGCGCCGGCGAGCGGTCGGGCGAAAGGTCGACCAGGCTGCGCGCGACGGCGATCGGATCGGGCCAGGTGGTCGAGCGGCCGTCGGTGGCCAGCACGATGCCGGCGATCCGGCGTCCCGGGGCATCGTCGATCACGTGGCGAATCGCTCCGCCGAGATCGGTCTCGTTGGTTTCGGCCGCGGAAGGCTTGGATTTTTCGGTGTCGGCTGCCAGGTCGGCCAGCGTGGTGGGACGGACATGACGCGCGACGCGATAGACCTTCAGCGCGAACTTGTCGGCTAGCGGCTCGAAGATCGACGCGCGCCACGACCGCAAGAACGCCGTGAGCATTTCGCCGCGGCTCATCGCATTCAATTGTTTGCGCCAGGCCACGTCGGCCGCGTCGTCGGGCGCCGCTGGCGTGGCGGTCGATTGCGACGAGGCAGCGGGCGCCACGATCTTGGCCAGCGCGCGGGCTTCGGCCGGATCGAACGGGCCGGCCGGCAGCGACATGCTGGCCGAATCGTCGACGATCAAGGCGACGAGCGGTTTCAGGTCGAGCGTTTCTTCGGTGTGCAGATAGGGCGCGCCGAGCACCATCACGAGCAGCAGCAGCACGCCGATGCGGCAGACGCTGAGGGCATTGCGTGCCCGAGGCGAAACGTGAGGCAGATTGCGACGCTGGCGGCGCGTGATCAACCAGGCGGCCGGCAGCAGCAAGGCCAGGCCGATCGCGGCCAGCTCGCCGTGTCCCCAGCGCAGCTCGGCATGCGCGAAGTTGCCGGCAACTTCGTCGCTGATGCCCAACAGTTTGAGGAACCAACCGATCACTTGATTTCCTTGCTCAGTTCGCGGAAGTAGGCGTCGATCAGGGGTTGATAGCCCTCCGGCCCGCGCTCCTGCATTCCTTCGAGCAGCGGTTCGCGCACGCGCGGCGGAAGTTGATACAAACGGGCTCGCTGGCTGGGATCGGTCCCCAAGGGCGGAGCGCCGACGACGATTTGACCGGGGCGCGCACCCGCGAAAGGTGCCGAGTCGCCACTGGCATTCGAGGATGTCGTGGGACTTTGCGGCGACGGCGTGGGCATCGCCTGGCGCGCCCGCTTCGCGGCGACGTTCGGCCGGGGCGGAGCCTTCATTCGCTCGGCCGCATCGAGCGCTTGCCTGGTGGCCGAGTCGGCCATGATTTGCCGCGTGGCGGACGCATCGGGGGCCGTCGGCGTGCTGGCTGCCGACTGCGACAGCCGCTGGGCCAGAGCGCGGGCGGCCGCGCCGCGGCGACGGGCTTCGTCGGCATTGGCGGTCAACGCTTGCTGCAGTTGCGCCTGATGGGCCGTGAGCTGCTGCCGGGGAGTGGCCTCGGGCGGTTTTGGCGCAGACTTGCCGCCGGGTCCGTCGTTCTCCTCAGCGGGCATCTCGGGAACTGGGCGATGGCGATCCTTGTAGCGCTCGCTTTCGACGCCCCGCGGTCCGCCAACCGACGGGACTTCGGCCGGCTTGTCCCACCAGTTCTCTTCTTCGTCGGCTTTGGCGTCGGCAGCGTCGGCCGGGCCGGCGGCGTTGTCACTTTTGGATTTGTCTTTCTTGTCGGGGTCGGGCACGTCTTCTTCGACCGGGGCCGATTCGAATTTTTCGCCCGGTGGCGTCCAGGGGGCCAGTGGCTGGTCGTCGTCGTCCGATTTCAGCCCGAGCAAATCGCGCAGCGAGTCGATGGCGGCGGCGGCTTTCTCGTCGAGTTCGGTTTGCGTGTCGCTGATCGTGTCGAGCGTTTTGGCGTCGGCCGTGGCAGTTTGGCCGGCAGCCATGGCGGCTTGCTCTTCGATCGCCACGAGCTGCTGACCGCGAGCTTCGAGATCGGTGGCTAGCGCATCGAGCTGCCGGGCCGCGGCGAAACCGGCGACTTGCACGGCCTGGTCGGCCATCATCTGCTCGGCCAAAGCCGGATCGGTGGCGAACTGTTTGCGTGCTTGTTCAAGCTGACGCAATTGTTGTTCGAGCTGGGCCAGCCGGGCGGTTTGATCGGCGGCCGGCCGCTGGGCCTTCAGTTCGCGTTCGAGCCGGGCCGCGTCCCCCTGGGCCACCGTGGTCGGGGCCAATTCGGTCGCCATGGCCTGGGCCTGCGCGGCGAACGTCGTGAGTAGTTTGGCGTCCTGCTGAGAAGCAAGCGGATTGGTCTGCGATTTTTGCGCGGCTTGCTGCAGCGTTTCGGCCAGCCGCCGCAATTCTTGCTGCCGGCGATCGAGCTCGCCCATGAGTTCGTTCAGGCGGTTCTTTTGGTCAGGAGTCAATTCCGACTGTGCTTGCTCGAGCAGCTTGCGCAGCTCTTCGGCTTCGACCAGACTGCCGTCGTCGTGGCGGAAACGGCCCTGCACGTCGACCGCCAAGTGCAGCTTGGGGAGCACGCCGGCCACGAGTTCGGCGGCCTCGCGGTCCTTGTGCGGCGCCTGGGCCATCTGCGAAACCATCTGCACGAGCCCGTCGAGCGATTCGGGCCCTTTGGCCGTTTCGGGGGCGCCGGCCCGATCGGGCGCCGCGACCGCGAGCTTGAACGGTTTGGACTCGGCCAGTTGGCCGGCCGTGTCCTTGACCACCAGGCGATAAAAAACCGTCTGGCCGGGCGAAATATGCTCGGCCTGGCAATCGATCGCCAGGTTGATGTTGCGGGCCGTGACGAGCGATTCGTCGGACGGCAGCCACCGAACGGCGCCGAGCGCTCCTTCGGACTGCCCAAGCTGCAGGCCGACGGCCGCGATGCCCCAATCGTCGAGCGCGCGGGCGGCGATGGGCAACGGCTGCACGGCTGGCAGGATCACGTCTTGGGCCGGCTTTTCCACGACGAGCGTTGGCGGCTGATCCTTGATTGCAATCAGCTCCAGCGGCTCGCGCTCGATGCTCGTCTGGCCGAGCGCGCTGTGAAAGCGCACGGTCAGCAACCGGTCGACGGCCACCAGCACGTCGCCGATCCAGCGACCCGACGTCTCGTCGTGGTACATCGGCAGCGAGTCGAGCGTTTCGGTATGCACGGTTTCGACCGGCCGCGAAGCCCGGGTGAGATAGCCGGGTCGGTCGAAGAACGCCTGGCCCCGATCGATGGCCAGCGACATGCCGCGCAGCTTGATCGGGCCGCCGGCGGAGCCGAGCGGGTCGGCCGGCACTTCCAGCCGGGTCCAACGGGCCGGCTCGGGCCAGGCGTCGAGATGGACCGGAGTGGGTTGGCCGGCGGGGGGCGGAGCTGTCGATTTCTCGCCCCACTCGAACACGCGCACATTATTATTGTCTTGCTCGACGCGCAGCGTGATGCGGCCGGGTGGCTCCTCGGGGTCGAGCCAGGCCATGACGCTGAAATCCCCCTTGGCCGCCACGTTCAGCGGATTGAGCCGGGTGGTGAAGGCCAACGGCTGGCGAGTGCGGCCGAACGCGAACGACTTCAGCCCGGTGCTTGCTCGGGCGGTGCTCCAGCGCCACGGGCCCGAAGGCACGGCGTCGGCCGGCAAGTCGTCGTCGAACCAGGCGTGCTCGTCTTCTTGCACTTCTTCGTGCGTTTCGACCGTGCGCCGCAAGAGCAGCACTTCGCCCGTCGAGACGTCGCCCGACACGGCCGTGGACAAGACGAGATGCGAGTCGATCGGGGCTTCGATGCGGCGAGCGTCGTCGGCCACGGCCAGCGGTTCCTCGTGCCGCATGTAGCGCGGCAAGCGGATCGAGGCGGTCAGGCTGTCGACCACGGGGCGCGGCACCATATGGATGGCGTATTCAGCGGTCCAGGTGCCGCCGCCGCTGATCTTGTAGCGATAGTCGGCCGTGACGCCGCTCAGCGTGTACGAAAACCGGCTGGCGCCATCGCGCTGCATCGGATAGGCGACCCAAGTGCCGTCGGGCTGCTGGAGGTGCAGCGTCAGGGCATCGACCTCGCCGCGCGTCACGTCAACGTCGAGCGGCAGCGGATCGCCCAGCGCGCAGGTCAAATCTCCGGGCACCGCAATCCGCAGCCAGGTGACCGGCGGAATGTCGGCCGTGGGGCGGAGAATGCGGGCCAACGCCGTCGGCGCGCTTTCGCGAAACACCACGGCCAACAGCACCGTGGTCAGCAGCACGGCGGCCAAGCCGGCCACGCTGCGCAGCAGGGGCATCGGGTCGATCAATTGCCGGATGTGAAACGCGGCCAGCTTGGCGCGGGTTTGCACCAGCAGCCGCTCGACCATTTCGGCATTGGGTTGCCGCTTGGCATTCGGATCGGCCCGATGCAGATCGAGCACCGTGAGCAGCCGATTGTGCATGCCGCCGACGGCCCGCTCGATGCGCAAGGCCACGTCTTCCAGCGTCATGCGGCGCAGCGCCGGCCAAACGACCAAGAGCGGGATGCCGGCCCACAGCACGACCCAAAATCCGACGGCGAACAAGAGGCGAAAGCCCGTGGCCAATGGAATCAACAGATCGACCGCCACCGCTGCCGCCAACCAACCGACGGCGGCCAGCACGAGCAGCGTACCGCCGACCAACAGCGCGTGGCGGCGCAATTGCCGGCCCACTTGCAGGGTGAGCCGGAAGAATTCTTCGCTGCGAGGAATGTCGGTGGCCATGGTTTCGCTGCGTGCCGCGGGGGCACGCGTCAACTGTTCAAACTTTGCTCATCGGTTCCGAGAGCGTGGATAGCCGGCCCGTGGTCCGTGCCGGCGGCGGCGAGCGGCGCCACAGGCGAAGCGAGTGCCAGCGGCCGTCGGCCGTCTCGTTGTCGGCCGAATGCAACGTGGCCAGGAAAAACTCCAGGCCGATGACGGCGAACATGCCCCAGATCAGCCAGCGCCAGATTTCGTGCCGCTGGTCGAGCTGGGCACTGAGGACCGGATCGCTCGGGTTGCCGGTCAAATAGGTCACGGGATTGGGGGTGAAGATCTGGGTCACGCGCTCTTGGCCGAAACTGGCGAAATCGGCCGAGTCGACGTCGAGGTTCACCGCGAAGCCCAACGTTTGCGGCGTTTGAGCGGTGAGGTTCGACGGCGGCTGGGCCGTGAAGCTGTAGTAACCGCGCGTGTCGGTGTCGACCAGCGCGCCGACCAGCCGCTCGTCGGCGGCGTGCAATTCGACGGGATGCACGTGGCCGTCGGGAGTGGTCGCTTCGACCCGCGCCCCTTGCCAGCTTTGCGCCAGGCGGATGGGGGCCGGCTCGTGGGCACGCACGGCCGCCACCGATTCGACGACGGCCGCCGGCCGCAGATGGGCAATGCTGCGCAACAGCAGCGGGACGAACAGAGCCCGGGTCGGCAGATTCGACCAGCCGGGGGTGGCCGCGAAGGAGCAAACCAGCATGCGTCCGGCGCCGAGCGAAGTTTCGACCATCACTGGCGCGCCGCTGGCGGCTTTGAGCAGCGTGCGAACCGGTCCGGTTTTCACGGTCGGCGAATTTCCCCTTTTGCCCTTGGGGTTTTTGTTGGCTTTCTTGTCGATCTTTTTGTCTTTCGCGTCCCCCGGTTTGGCTGCGACGGCCGACTGGGGATTGGCCAAGGTCAGCGGTAGATAGCGGTAGAGCCGGGCCAGGCCGAAATAATCGATGTCTCCCCGCTCGAACTGCGACAGGGCCGGATGGTCGGCCTCGACGGGGCCAATGGTCTGGAAGGTCGACTCGTCGTCGGGGTTGCCGACTGGGCCTTCGTATTTCAAGCGCGGCACGTTCGTGCCGCGCGGCGCCGTGGCGTTGAACAAGCCGTTCTGGTAGCGGCCAGGATCGACGTGGGGACCGGCGAACATGAGCAAGCCGCCGCCGCGTTCCAAGTGCTTTTTCAGCAGATTGCCACGGCCGTCGTCGAGCACCATGTCGGCCGTGATGATGACGTCGGTCTTGTCGAGGTGCGATTCGTTGAACTGATCGCTGCGAATCGCGGTCACGGCCAGCGAACGGGCGATTTGCTGCTCCTGTTTGCCTTCCTGCCCCTTGGCCAACAGCGGGCTGGCCAGGGCCGCGCGGAGATAAATCGCCGGATCCTCGAGCGGCGTATCGCCCTGCTGCGTGATGAGCAGCACGCGGATTTGCGGCTCGACGTTCAAACAGAAGAGATACGTGTTGTCGAGCGGGAAATCGTCGCCCGGCAACTCAAAGCGGCCGCGCAAGGGGCCGGCCTTCTTGGGCGTGATCGCCAGCGAGGCCGTGGCCGGCCGATCGGGCTCGACCGTGAGATTCAATTGGCCCACGACCTGATCGTCGAGCACGACACTCACCCGCGTGGCGACGAGTTGATCGCGATGGCTGGCAGCGACTTTGGCCGTGAGCAACACCGGCAGATCGACGATCGGCCGCTGCGAGCGCGGCGCGTCGCCCAGCAGGGCCAGGTTGGCTGGCCGCTCGGCGCTGCCGACGTTAAGCACGACCAATTGCACGTCGTGGCCAATCTCGCGGACCGCGGGATGATCGACCAGCGGCTGCCAGGTGCGCCGCTCCAGGTCGCTAACCAGGTAGACGACTCGCGAACCGTGCGCCGCCGTGCCGAGCCCCTCGGTCAGCGCGGCCGCCAGATCGGCCGGCGCGATGTCGGGCTTGATCGTGTCGATCTTGTCGAGCACTTCGCGGCTGTCGGTCAGATATCCGCGGTGCAACAATTCAGGCTGCGCGCCGGCACGGATCAGCGTCACGTAGTCGGCCGGGGCCAGCTTGCGCACGACGACGGCGGCCGCCTCCTTGCCGCGCTTCAAGGCCGAGCTGCCGGCGGTTTGCAGATTGGTCGTCGGCGAGGCATCGACGATGAGCACCACGTCGCGACCACTCGTGCCGCCGAAGAGAAAGCCATATTTCTCGGTGATCGGCCGGGCGACGACCAGCACGATCAAGGCCACGAAGCCGGTCCGCAAGAGCATCAAAAGCCATTCCAAAAGCTTCATCCGCCGCCGCTGCTGCACGTAGCTGTCCATCAGAAAACGGAACGTGCTCAATTCCACCGTGCGCAAACGATAGAGCGTGATCAGGTGGAGCAGCAGCGGAACTGCGGCCAGCGGCAAGAACCAGAGTAACAGGGGATGAAGCATGTTCGTGCGGGCGGTGCTTGTTGTCTGGCGCTTTGCTGCCGTGGGGTTAACGGCTGCCGGCGCGGCTGCGGCGCATCAGGTAGGCGCTCAGCGCTTCGTCGTAGCGGCGGTCGGTCATCATCAGTTCGTAGCCGATATCACGTTCCAGGCAGACGCGGCGAACCTGGCCCAAGTATTCGTTCAGCCGGTCGAGGTAGGCGCGCTTGATCGAGCGCGGATTGGCCACCAGGCTGCCGGCCCCTTCCAGATCCTTGAAGCGGGTCAGTTTCTCGAACGGAAAGCTCCGCTCGGCCGGATCCATCAGGTGCAGCACGATCACTTCGTGCCGCTGATGCTTGCAATGGGCCAGACCGTCGGTGATGGCCCGAATGTCGTCGAGCAAGTCGCTGATCACGATCACGATGCCCCGCTTGGGAATCCGCCCGATCAGCTCGCTGAGCACGGGGCCGATGCGGGTGTCGGTGCCGGGGCTGGTCTGCTCCATCACGCTGAGCATGTTCTGGAAATGGGCGGCCGTGGCTCGGGGGGGCAAATATTGCCGCACGCCGGCGTCGAACAGGGCCACGCCGACCGCGTCTTTTTGATGCAGCATCAAATAACTGAGGGCGGCGGTGAGGAACATGCCGTACTCGAGCTTCGACATCTGCCCTTCGCTGGCAAACGACATCGAGCGGCTGGTGTCGAGCACGATGGTGGCCCGGGTGTTCGTCTCCTCCTCGAACAGCTTGACGTAGTATTTGTCGGTCTTGGCCAGCAGCTTCCAATCGATCGTGCGGAGCTCGTCTCCCAGGCTGTAGGGACGATGGTCGGCATATTCGACGCTGGAGCCGAAATAGGGACTGGGGTGTAGCCCCGAGAGAAAGCCTTCGACCGCGCGGCGAGCCACCAGCTCCATGCGGGCGACCAGCCCCAGCCCTTTCGGATCGAGATATCGCTTCGCGGCCATGATCGCTGCTCACGCTGCGGGGAGGTGCGGGCCGATCGCTTGCGGCTATCGGCAGTTTTTCTTGCGGGGAGGAGCCGGCGGGCGAGGCAAAGTTGGTTTGCGCACACGACGCGGGCCCTGCCGCGGCGGCGCGTTACACGGTTTCGGGCAGGTCGGAAACGAGCTGGTCGACGACGTCGTCGGAACTGATGTTCTCGCTTTCGGCCGCGAAGCTGGTCACGATGCGATGCCTGAGCACGGGCTTGGCCAGGCCACGAACGTCGTCGAGCGAAACGTGCGGCCGGCCGTCGAGCAGCGCCCGGGCTTTGGCCCCCAAGAGCAGCGCCTGGCAGGCCCGCGGCCCGGCTCCCCAGGTAAGGTAATGACGGACGTAATCGTATTCGGTTTCTTGCGGCCGGGTGGAGCGGACCAGCCGCACGGCGTAATGAGCGACCGATTTCGACACGATGACGTGCCGCACGATTTGCTGGATCTTGAGAATGTGCTGCTTGTTGAGCACCGGATCGAGCTTGGCCCCGGCGCTCGACGTGGTTTGCATGGCGATGTTCACTTCGTCGTCGAGCGTGGGATAGCCGACCTTGATCTTGAACATGAAGCGGTCGAGCTGGGCCTCGGGCAAGGGATAGGTGCCTTCGCTCTCGATCGGGTTTTGCGTGCCCAAGACGAAGAACGGCCGCTCCAGCTCCCATGTCTGCCCGGCCACGGTGACGTGAAATTCTTGCATCGCTTGCAGGAGCGCGGCCTGCGTCTTCGGCGGCGTGCGATTGATTTCATCGGCCAGGATCAGGTTGGCAAACAGCGGGCCCTTCACGAATCGCAGCTCGCGATTGCCGGTCCGCTTGTCTTCTTGCAGGATTTCGGTGCCGGTGATGTCCGAGGGCATCAGGTCGGGGGTGAACTGCACGCGATTGAACCGCAGCGCCAACAGTTGCGACAGGCTGGAGATCATCAGCGTCTTCGCCAGGCCGGGCACGCCTTCCAGGATGCAATGCCCCTGGCAGAAAAGTCCCAGCAGCATCAGGTCGAGCACTTCTTGCTGCCCGACGATCACACGCTGCATTTGCGCCAGCATCATGCGATGGGCACCGGCGACTTGCTCGGCGGCCGAGGTGACGAACTGCTCGGGCATCGGCCCGTGCTTGTGCGACTGCGCCTGTTCGCCCATGGCCATGGGAAGTGGTTCCATGGAAACTCCAGCCTGAAAGGTGCGGGGGCGGTGGGTTGCCTGAAACGCGGAAGGGTTGCCTGCTCTCTCTGCTCGTTCAGCCGCTAGTATAGGGGCGCGGCAACAGGGGGTGTGAGAAGCGACCAAGAAAAAATTTTCTCGCCCCTCCCCCGCCGGGCACGGTCAGAGAAATAATGCGGAACGCGGATTAAGTGGCCGGAAGATTCGGCGCCGCGCTGCGCGGACCGCGCCGCGGCGTCGGCTTGAGGACACCCGGGGCCGCTGTCAAAATGTCGGCCGTTCGGCCACCAGAAAACTCGCGCGCAGACATCTCCTCACGGCGGGCACCCACGCTC
>DATJTR010000248.1:0-8754 GCA_035503215.1 Pirellulales bacterium | reverse complement strand
TAGCGTGCGCGACCCGGTCGATACATGCCTGTCGTGCTTTTCGCGGCTCTTCACGGCGGGGGTCCGTTTCAGTTACGATCTTGCCGAGTTGGGTCGCTACTACCGCTCGTACCACGAGTTAATGGCAAATTGGCGATCGGTATTGCCGCCCGGCATCATGCTCGACGTGTCCTACGAAGAGGTGGTTGGCGACCTCGCAGGGCAAGCTCGACGTATGATCGATTTCTGCGGTCTCCCCTGGAACGATCGCTGCCTCAGCTTTCACGAGACCGATCGACCGATCGCCACTCCCAGCGCGCCGCAGGTTCGCCAGCCCCTGTACCGCAAATCGGTCGGACGGTGGCACCACTACGCGCCATATCTCCAGCCACTGCTCAACGAGTTGAGGGATTGCCGGCAGGAAAAGTGAAGGCCGTTAGGTGCATGAAAGGGCCGCATCCTTGCATCGCAGCCTCACCCCTATTGGCAGACGACAAAAGCAATAGGCGGGATCTCGGTTGTCTGCTCTTTCATGCTTCGACAGGCTGCTCGCGGGACCAAATCTCGCCACGGCCGATCGTCAAACTGTCGCCGTGATAAAGCCAGTACTCCGCCTGACCGAGCTCCGGGGCCGCCGGCAGCCCCAGTCGCCGAATCTCCCGCAGCAGCAAGGCCAGCGCGATCGGCCGCAGGCGGCAAGACGGCCGGAACGTCGGCAACAGTCGCGGCGGCCACGGGCCCAATAGGGCGATGGTGCCCCGCCTCATGGCGGCGCCTACCCGCGCGCCACATTCGCCGAACACGACCAGGCTACCGGCAATCATGTTGATGCCGGCGAAATCGCCGCAGTTGCCGCCGACGGCGATCAATCCGCGGCGCATCGTGTGGCCGCATTCGTCGCCGACGTTGCCCGCCACGGCGATCGCGCCGCCGGTCATCCCGCGCTCGCTGCCTGGATAGGCGGCGCCGGCGCGATTTCCCGCGTCGCCGCGCACCAGAATCGATCCGCCCCGCATTTCGGCCCCCAGCCAATCACCGGCATCGCCGGAAATATGCAGTTCGCCGCCAACCATCTGACTGCCCGCATGCCGGCCGACGGAGCCGACAACGTCGATTCGTCCGCTTGTCATTCCTGCGCCAATGCGGTGCACTCCCGACAAATCGCCACTGAACCGCAAATGCTCGTCGGCTGCACCGCCGCCGATTTTGAAAGCGTCGGCCAGCGCCAACCGCCCGTTTCCATGTTGCACTTGCAGCCGCTCGATCTCAGGAAGAGTCAAATCGCTAAGTGCGTTGGGAACGATCCCATCGATTTCCACTGGCAGTTTCGATGACAACGTATAAGTGAGTTCGAGCGGCATGGGTAATCTTCTTCTCCGATCATTTCCGCTGTTGTGCTATGCTCAAGCTCACGAATCTTCTTGGGGTCGCGCGGCCAGCTGCCTGCCGCAAAGCGCCTGCACTTCCCCGGCCATCCGTGCGAAAACCGCCGACCAATCGCCAAAAGTCATTTGACGAAACAAACGCATGCTGGGATACCAAGGCGTGTCGTCACGGTCGCGCAGCCAGCGCCAATCGGGCGAAAAGGCCAGCGCCGTCCAAACCCGCGCGCCCAGGGCTCCGGCCAGGTGCGCAAGCACCGTGTCAGGCGTCACCACCAGGTCAAGTGTCTGAATCACGGCCGCGGTGTCCATGAACGGACCGGCCTCGTTGTCCAGCCGGCCGGCAATGTCGAGCACTGGAAAATCGACCATCGCGATCTGCTCCGACCCAAATCCTTTTTGCAGGCTGATTAGCCGCACACCGGGTACTGCCGCCAATGGCGCAAACGCAGCAAGCGGAATCGATCGCCAACGGTCCAAGTAATAATCGGGAGAACCTTGCCAGGCGATGCCAATCTTGAACTCGCCGCCCGCCAGTTCGGCACGCCAGGCATCCGTCAGCCGCGGATCGGCTGTGAGATAGGGAACGTCGCCGGGAATCGTCGCGGCGGTGGTGCCGAGCACCCAGGGCGCGCTCAATAAAGGCAGGTAGAAGTCGCAATCGGGCAGATCTTCGGCCGATCCCAAAATGAATACTTCGTCGATATCTGCTTGAGACGCCAGCATCCGGCCGAGTGCCGGCGGACACGCCAGCACGACCCGAGCGCCGCGCTCTTTCAGCGCCCGCGCATAGCGAATGAATTGAACCGTATCTCCCAAACCCTGCTCAGGCAGCAATAGCAGGCTGCGGCCGACCAAAGGTTCGCCAGACCAGCGTGGAAAGCTGTCCCGCGGCTCGAGTCCCGGCACATTCGCTCGCCTTTCATGCGCTTGCCAACCGCGCTGGTAATCTCCCATAACCAAATAACAGGCGGCCAGTCCCCACCAGGCTTCGCCGTAGGAGGTGCGGAATGTGACGGCCTGTTGATAATGTGCCAGCGCCTCGTCAAGGTGGCCCGAGATCCAAGCTACGTTGCCCAGCGCGTAATGCGCTTCCGGGTAGTCGGGGCGAAGTGAAATGGCTTGGCGGTAATGGGTCGCGGCATCAGCCAGAGCGCCCTTTTTGGCCAGCAGGTTGCCCAGACTGTAATGGGCCAAGGTAAAGTCGGGTTGAATCGCCAACGCTTCGCGGAAACGTGCCGCGGCCCGTTCGAGTTCACCTTGTTGCTCCAGCAGAAGACCCAAGTTGTGATGCGCTCCGGCATGAGCGGGGTTTCGCGCCAACACTAGCTCGTATTGCGTTGCCGCCCCAGCGAGGTTCCCTTGCTTCGCGAGGATGTTGCCTAAGTTGTAATGGGCGTCAGTCGCATCGGCATGGTTGGGATCGAGGGCTAGCGCGCGCTCGAGCGGTGTCACGGCCTCGTTGAGTTTTTCTTGCTCGACGAGGCATCGTCCCAGGTTGTAATACGCTTGCGAGTAGTTGGGGCCGATCGCCATCGCGCGCCGATAAAGGATTTCCGCCTCTTCGAGTCTGCCTTGATGGAGCGCTACGCTGCCGAGGTTGTTATGCACTTCGGCGTAATCGGGTCGCAGTGCCGCGGTTCGCTCGAAATGCAGCCGAGCCTGCCCGAAATCCCCCAGCTGCGAAAGCACGATTCCCAAATTGTTGTGAGCCTCGGCGTAATCGGGCCGCAACGCCACGATCTCTCGGTATGCCGCTGCCGCTTCGGCCAGCCGCCCCGCAGCATGCTCACGCTGGGCCAAGGCAGCCAGGGCGTTTAGCTTTGCCGGTTCGCTCTCTGCCCCTTCGGCCGCAGTCATGCCTGGTCCTCGCTCGTGCCACCCACGCTCGGGGCCACGACCGTCTCGAACTCGCCCAGATTGTAATCAACCATCTCACCCCGCCAGCCTCCGACCGAGCTGGTTATTGGCAATCGGTCGCTTCCGCAGCCCCGATCTCTTCGGCGGTGAGCGAGTAGTTGGCCAGCCGCACCGAATAATATCGCTCGAAATGGCGAGACAAATCGGTCTCGATCGAGCGATCGAACTCCGGGGCGACATGCAGTGTCTTGCCTGCCGCGGGCTCGTGCAACTCCCCGTCCGCCATGAGCGTTTCGCCGGCTTTGATTACATAACGCGGCAGCTCGAACATGGTTTGCTGGTTTTTGTGGGGCGTGTAGATCGTCAGATCGGCATCGGCGCCGGGGCCAAGGTGTCCTTTGTTTTTCAATCCTAGAATACGAGCCGGCCCGCTGCGGGTAATGATGCAGATTTCCTCGAGCGAGTACTCGCGCTCGATCTCGTTCAACACCGATCGCTGCCGCACCTGGCGCGGCAACAGTGCCAGTTGTTCGCGGCGGAAGGTCCGGTCCATCAATAAGCGGATGATTTGCGGGTAGGCCAGAAACGAGCCACCATTGGGATGATCGGTGCTCATTACCACGCGCCACGGGTCGTCTACCAGCAGGTACCATTCCAATCCGATCGCCCATTGCCAGGCATTGATCACACTGTTCTGCTTGTAGCGGATCGGCGTAATGCCGCAACCGGTTTCCAGCTCGGTATCGTGCGACACCCATTTCGTGCCGTGAATGTTGCTTAGGTAATAACCGACCTGGCTGTCCCCGGTCATGCTCGTGGTGTTGCCAAACATCACCTGGCCCACGTCGACGGTCAGCCGCGGATGTGCGTTCACGAAGTCCGCTAGTGGAGCGACGGACGAACAAAGGCTCGCTTCGTCGTCGCCACCGTAGCTGTGGAATTGAATGTGAGTCAAATGCCCGCCAAACGGCTCGACGGCTTGCATTGCCGCCAGCGTCGTCGACCAGTTGCCAGGCAAGCCCAGGTTCGGCGTGTGCACGTGAACCGAGTGAGGCAGTTTCAAGCGGCTCCCCGCACGGGCCACTTCCTGCAGGATTTCGCGCGGGGTGGTTCTGAAGCCGGGCACCGAGTCGTCGAGCGAATGGAGGGTGCTACCATGTTTCCAGGCCTCGACGCCGCCGGGATTGACCAGCTTGGGAGCGTAGGCCTTGGTGGCCGAGAGCAGCCAGCCCAGAAACGCCTCGACTCGTTCGGGCTCGCGCGCCCCGAGCGCGTCAAGCAGATAATGGTTGTTCCCCACCAGCACGTAAAACCCACGATCGATGCAGGGCGTGTCGGCCAACTCGGCGTGCGCATGCCGGGCCGCGAGCGGAGTGATCGCCGCGTCGAATGCCGTGGTGTAACCGAGTCCCGCATAGCGATAGCCCGTGGCAAACGTGCTTGGCACGCTGCCCCCCGTCCCGCTGTGCGTGGCGACCGTTCGGTAAACGGGCGGTGCCGTGCGATTCTCTTCCGGTCGAAAGCGGCGAGCGGCATTCGTCTTCGGTCCAGCGATATGGCAGTGCATGTCGATGCCGCCGGGCATGACGATCAAGCCGCGTGCGTCGATCACCTTTGCCGGCCGTGCGGCTGGATCGGCCGGAGCCGCGACGATCTTGCCTCCCTCGATCCACAGATCGCGAACCAGACCGTCGATGCCATTCGTCGGGTCGTAGACCGTGCCGCCGGCGATTTTTAATAACCCGTTTGACATCGTCCGTCTGCGTGTCATCAAGCGCGATACAGCCCGTGCGATTCGATATACTTTTCCACCGCTCGCGGAGTGCGGAAGCGAATGCTCTGCCGGCGAGCGATGCGATCACGAATGTCGTGACTGCTCAACTCGACGAGCGGCATCTCGACTTGATGCCGGGCAAACAGATCGCGCCGCTCGGCCGAAACGAACTCGGCCAGCCGGGAGTAGTCAATTTCCTGCCCCGCGCGTCGCACGACGGCCGGAATCGCCAGCTCGCAAATTCGATCCGGCTGTCGCCAGGTGGGCAAATCGACCAGCGAATCGGCCCCCATCAAAAAAAAGAGCTCGCGTCGCGGATCCTCAGCCGTCAAGGCTGCGAGCGTGTCGACCGTGTAGGTCACCCCTCCACGCTCTGCCTCCAGCCGAGAAACGATTAGCCCCGCGTCTCCCCCGACGGCCAGTTCGAGCATTTCGATGCGCTGCTCGACCGTCGACAGGGAGTGCCCCTGCTTGTGCGGCGGAATGGCCGCTGGCATGAACCACACCTGGTCGAGTCGGCACTGTTCGCGGGCGGCTTCGGCCAACAGCAAATGTCCGTAATGGACCGGATCGAATGTTCCCCCTAGAATTCCAAGCCGCATTTTCTACTTCATGCTCCCGCAAGCCACTCGACTCGGTGCTGGCCGGATTGCCTGCCCGACGGCGGGTCGCACGAAGGCCCTCGCAACCCCTATATTGCACGGAAGCCGGCGGCGCCGCGCCATGGCTCCCAGCGTATCGTAACCACGATCGCCGTGGGATGAGTAGTGCCTCGGCCCGCGATTCCATGGTCTTTCAACTGCGATGCAATGTCCGAACAGCAAAGTCTTTTCGAAACCGAACCCCCGGCATGGGAGCAAGACGACGAAAGCGAGCAGCTCGTCGCCAGAGTCGTTTTTGCCACAGGGCCCGAGCAACCGTTCGACTATCTCGTGCCGGAGCGGCTGCGCACCCGGGCCGAGCTGGGGCGCCGCGTCCGCGTGCCGCTGGGAAAATCGGACCGGTTGATGACCGGCTATCTGGTCGGCCTGTCGCCCCGGCAGATCGATCCCGATCGACTGAAGCCGCTGGCCCAGGTGGTCGACGAGCGCAGCCTGCTCGGACCGTCGATGTTGCGGCTCACCGAGTGGATGGCCGATTATTACCTTTGCCCCTGGGGGCAAGTTCTCGAAGCGGTGGTTCCAGCAGGGGTTCGCTGGCAGGCCGGGACACGAGAGAAACTCTTCGTTCAGTTGGCCGCCGACGCCGAGGCGAGGCTCGCCACCCTGAAGCTCTCGGCCAAGCAGCGCGAAATCATCGAATTGATGGCCGCGGCCGCAGGACCACTCGATCCGGTCAAAGTCGCCCGCACGGTGGGTTGCACGCAGGCGCCGATCAATCTGCTGCGTAAACGGGGCGTGCTGGTGAGCGAAACGCGCCGCACAGCCACGGCCGCACCTACCGATCGGGCTGAGCGACTCGACGAACATTTTACGCTGAACGCCGATCAGCGCGCGGCGCTCGACACGATTCTGGCGGCCCTTGAATCTCGGCAAGCATCGACCGTGCTGTTGCACGGCGTGACCGGCAGCGGCAAAACCGAGGTCTACATCCAGGCGATCGACGAGGTATTGCGTTACGGCCGACAGGCGATCGTTCTGGTTCCGGAAATCAGCCTGACGCCGCAAACCGAAGGAAGGTTTCGCGCCCGCTTCGGCCGCGTGGCGGTGTTGCACAGCCATCAGAGCGATGCCGAGCGGCATCGGCACTGGCAGCAAATTGCGGCCGGCGAGGTGCGCGTGGTCGTCGGCGCCCGCAGTGCCGTTTTTGCTCCCACGCCCCACCTCGGCCTGATCGTGCTGGACGAAGAGCACGAAGCGTCGTTCAAGCAAGACAGCGCACCGCGCTATCACGCCCGCGACGTCGCGCTCGCCCGCTCTCGGTTGGAGCAAATCCCGCTGGTCTTGGGTTCCGCCACGCCGTCGCTGGAAAGTTGGCAGCGGGCCCAAGAGGGCACTTTTCGCTTGGTGTCGCTGCCGCAGCGAGTGTTCGATCGTCCGCTGCCGAACGTGGGCACGATCGATCTGCGGCTCGAATTCCAGAATCGGCACAGCCGCGGAGCCGTCAGTCGGCAACTCCACATTGCCATGGACGAAGCGCTCAAGAACGACGGCCAAGTGATCTTGCTGCTGAACCGGCGCGGCTACTCCACTCACATTCAGTGCCAGGCTTGCGGGCACGTCGTCCGCTGTCCGGAGTGTTCGATCGCTCTGACCCACCACCTGAGCGGTCAGATGGCCGTCTGCCATTATTGCGATTTTCAAATGCCGCCCCCCGCCGCTTGTCCCGAGTGCCGCTCGCCGGGAATTCGCTATAGCGGGCTGGGCACGCAACGGCTGGAAGCCGAGGTGAAAGCCCGCTTTCCCGGCTTTCGCTCGCTGCGGATGGATACCGACACGATGCAAAAGCCGGGGAGCCACCAGCGGGCGCTCGCGGCATTTCATTCTGGCGAGGTGCGGATCCTGCTCGGCACGCAAATGATCGCTAAGGGACTCGATTTTCCGAACGTGACGCTCGTCGGGGTCATCAATGCCGACACCGCGCTGCACTTGCCCGACTTCCGCGCCGCGGAGCGAACGTTTCAACTCGTCACCCAGGTCGCAGGCCGAACCGGCCGCGGGCCGCGGGGGGGCCGCGTGTTGGTCCAGACCTTCAGTCCCGATCATCCGGCGATCCAGGCCGCGGTGCGGCACGATTATGAGGCCTTTGCCCGCGGCGAACTGCCCACTCGCAGCGCGCTCGGCTATCCCCCGTTCGCCTCGATGATCCGTCTGGTCGTGCGGGGGCCGGTCGAGGCAGTGGCCGAAGCCTTCGCCCAATCGCTCGGCCAGCGGCTGCGCGACGCGGCCGCGCGGCACGCGACGACGGCGCGCGTTCTCGGTCCGGCGCCGGCACCGATCGCCAAACTGCGCGGCAAGCATCGCTTTCAACTGCAAACGCAGTCAGCCGACGGAGCGGCCTTGCGGCAAATCGTCGTCGACGCGACCGCCGGCCTGAAACCGGCCGAAGACGTGCAGTGGATCGCCGACGTCGACCCGATCGACATGTTGTAGGTGGGCGCTTTGCCTTGCCGAGTGGGCCAACGCTGACTCCCGCGATTGCTGGCTACCCCCCTCCCGATCGCTCTTGGCCGGGCAGCGAGAATACCCGTAGAATGGAGCGACTGGGTTGTTGGTTGCCTGATTCAATGGCGACTCAGCGAGTCGGGCCGAAATCCCAGAAACTCGGGGCTCCCGATGGTCGCCCCTAGGGCAACCACAATCCGACCAGCGATACGCTTGCCGGCATTTCGCATCCACGGCACCGTGCATCTTGTATGTCGTACCGCTCCCTCAAACGTGTGCTGGGCGAAAACAGCCTGGAGCGGAAATGCCTCTTTCTCTTCGGCTTTTGGCTGTTGATCGTCATCACCGGCGCCTTTTGGTGGTATTCCAGCCAGACCGACGAACTCGTGCTCACGGCCACCCGCCGCACCGCCGCGGGCCTGACGACGACCGTCTTGTTTCGCACGCACTTGGAAAAGTTGGATGAAGAGCCGTACGAGCGGCTGTTTCGCGATTTGGGGGTAGAGCCCAACAGCAACGAGGAGCTCTATCGCGACTTAGGAAAGGACGTGGCCCAAGAAGATTATGACTGGAAATTCGTGCGGCCCAATCCCCGCGATAGCGATCCTCTGACCGACGAAGTCGAATCCCTGGCCCTGGAGAAGTTAAGTCCCTC
>DATJTR010000247.1:0-18967 GCA_035503215.1 Pirellulales bacterium | reverse complement strand
CGCGCGAATCGCCGCGCCCTGTTTGCGATCGCCTGGGGCATTTTGCGCGAGCGGGGCCTGGCCGAGGATGCGGTGCACGCGGCGTTCATCGGCCTGCTCGAGTTGCGCGCTCCGCCGCAGAATCCGCGGCCTTATGCTTTCAGGGCCGTGAGAAACGCGGCGCTCAACCTGCTGGCCAGTCAGCAGCGGCGGCGCGAATCGCCGCTCGGCGCGATCGAGTTGCCGGCCGCTGCGGGGGACGGCCGGAACGGCGAGGCGCTCGGCCGGGCGGCCGAAGCGGCGCTGGCCGAATTGAATGCCGGGGATCGCGAAGCGGTCGAACTGCATTTGCGCGCGGGACTGACGTTCGCCGAAATCGGCGAGCTGCTCGACGAGCCGATGTCGACCGTGGCCTCGCGCTATCGCCGGGCGATTGCCAAACTGCGCGAGCGCATCGTCGTGCCCGATGAATGAAGAGGTGAGCAATGGATGACTTGGAACAAGCGATCGCGGGCTTGCCCGAGCACGAGCCCAGCGCCGAGCTCGATCGGCGGATGGATGGGATGTGGATTCGGATGACGGGCTCGGCGGCAAGCTATGACGCCGTCGAGACTTGGTTTTCGCTGCCGCTGCGCATCAGCGCCGTTCGTCGTGGCATGGCTGGAGACGAATATTTTTCGTTCGCCGACGAAGCGAGCGGCGTGAAAGTCGAATACAACGCTCGGACGAAAAAAATTCTCCGCCTGCCGGTGCGGCCGCACGATGCCGCTGAGCTCGACTCGTTTGCCGAGACATTTCGCGCTATTCAGCGTGGCGAAGCGCCGAGCGGCGATTCGTTTGCAGGCGACCGCGTCGTCGCGCGGGCAGAACGCACGATCGCGGCGTCGGGACGCGAGTGGATCGAACACGAAATGCGGCTGGAACGGGATCCTGACGGGCTGCAGGCGACGCTGGTGATTCGAGTCGATGCCGCCACGCATTTACCGGCCTCGATGACGATATCGGCCCCCGAAGGCAAGCTACGCTTCGAGATCGATTATCCAACGGAGGGCCCGGCCGACATCTATGCGCTAGGGGTGCCGCGCGATGCGGCGGTTGACGATCGGGCGCCGAGCGGCGAATTGGCCAAAATCCTCCGCACGATCAATGCCAATCGGGAAGGGTTCGACGACTATTTTGCCGCGATCGACGAGCCGGAACGGCGGGTGGTGTGGCGGCGCGGCAACCGCTGGCGGATCGATTTTTGCCCCCTTTATTCTGAGCAACCGCCGGGCGACCCGGCACAGCTTGCCGCGTGGTGGCGAAAATACTTGGCCGAGAACCAGACGACGCCGAGCATGGTGTGCGATGGAAAGAAAGTCTACTACAACAAGGGAAAGGAGCAGGCGGACGGAAGTTGGGTCGGGCTGCCGACGAAATGGAAGGTGATCCATTATGTCCGTTCCGGCGGAAGGCATTCGGCCGCCTCGGGACCCGGAAATTATAACGGAGCACTGATCGAACAGTCGGCTTACGGGGAGTTGATGGCCGGACCGCACGCGACCATCTCCTTCGATCCCAGCGGCACGGGCGGGCCGGCGGGAAGCGTGCTGGTGGAGGTGAATCATTTTGCTCCGGGCGAGACGGTGCCCGACGATAGCGGCTTCGGCACAGAGCGGTATTGGCTCGATCCCGCGCGTGGATATGTGCTGCTGCGGCGTGAGATTTCGAATTGCCCCCGGATCGATCGCGATCCGCAGCAGTGGCCCAAGCAACACGTCTACGAATACGACGGATTCCGCCAATCGCCGCGGGGCATTTGGTATCCGACGGTCGCGCGGTGGAAAAACCGACACCGTTGGAAGGACAAGGAAGGGAACACGCACTTCGAGGATTCGACGGAAGTTTATTTTCTCGACTTCTCGGCCGAGCTGCCCGACGAGCTGTTTACGGCCCGCGGCGAGCACGTGCGAGAAAGATTCGGCGCCATTCGCCGATTCTTTGGTCGAATTGCCAGCAGAGTCGTTTTTGCCCTGATGAGAACGTGGCGGGCGCTGCGTGCGGCCGCGCGCCGCCGCCGCGGATGAATCGGGCAACGCCCGTTATCTTACCGCGGTCTCGTCGGTGCCGGCAGCTTGCTCAAAGATGTTCCAGACCGGGATCTTCTTGCGGAGGTTGTTCTTGTACTCCGTCCGCTTGTCCTCGGTTCGCTGATCGCGGATCTTTTTGCGGATCTCGGTCTGCGTGTCGGTGAAGGGGGTGACGTTGAGGTCGTCGCGCTCGATGACGCGAATGATGTGGAAGCCCCGCTTGTCCTCCAAAATCGGGCTGAGCTCGCCGACCGGTAGGGTGAACAGGGCCGAGTCGAGGACTTCGGAAACCAGCGCGTTCTTGTTGGTCCAGGTGTGCACGCCGCCGTCGGAGGCGGAGACGTCCTGCGAATGGGCGGTGGCCACGTCGGTGAACTTGGCACCTTTTTGAATCTCGCACCCCCAGCCGGCAATCGCCTGCCAGGCCGCTTCTTTGGTGTCGAACTTGTCGAAGCGGACCATCAGGTGTTCCCAGCGGGCCCGGGCAGGGGTTTCGTAATCGGCGATGTGCTCGCGATAGTAGGCGTGCATTTCCTCATGCGTGATCTCGCGATCGTCCTTGACCTTCTCTTCCAGCCAGTGGGCGGCAAAGCTGTTTTCCATGGCCTGGCGTTTGAGGGCCACGAGCGAGCTGCCGCTTTTTCGCAGCTTGATGTCCAGCTCGGTGCGCGAGTTGACCTCTTCGGCCTCCATCATCTTGCCCAGGTATTCCTTGTCGAATTGCTCGTTGAACTGCTTTTCGATCTTGGGCCAGGCTTCTTTGGGCAACGTGCGCCGGCCCTCGACGATCACCAGCTTGGTTTCGATCGTGCGTTCCAGCAGCTTGGCCATGAAAGCTTTGCGGGCGCGCTCGATGTCTTCGGGCTCGGGCTTTTGAGCCATCTTACGCTCCAGCATGCGTTGCACGGTGCGATTGGCATCGGGCAGCACGTCGCTGGCCAGGACCACCTCGGGCCCTACCCAGGCAATGATCTCGGCCCCGCTGAACGTGGCAGGCAGGCCGAAAGGCACCAGGTTTTGGATCTTTTCTTCGACCGGAAACTCGACCGGCGAGGGCATGCGGCTGGCCACCATTTCGGCGGGCAGGGCCGGCCGCGTGGCGGGCGCTCCGCGCGGTGCGGCCTGTGGCGTGCCGTAGGGCAAGGCGCCGGGCGTGGTGTTGGCTGAGGGAGTATTGCTCGCAGGGGCTGCGCCGCCGGCTTGATTTGGCGGGCCGGAAATGGGCAACGTGCCGGCGGGGCCGTTGTAGTTGCCGTACCCGCCGCCGAAAGCGGCGTCGTCGGCCGCGGTGCCGACCTGTTGGATGCCGCCGACCATCGGTCTCGGATTGGTTGAGGTGTAGATCGCGTTGACGACCCCCGGCGAGGCAGGCGACGTGGGGGAAAAGTTGGCGGCCGCCGCCGGCATTGCGGCACCGGGCCGGACGGGGGACTGCGGCAAAGAGTTTTGCGGCATCGTGCTCTGCGGCATCGTGCTCGGCGACGCGGAGCCGGGCACGGGGGCGGCCGTGGCCCCTCGTGGCTGGAGCGCACCGGGACGCTTGCGTTTTTTGGTTTTCGGCGGCGGATCGTCCTCGCTGGTGCCGCCGGGCCAACCGGCGGGACGGGAAGGCGTGGTCGGGGCGGTGGGGGCGCCGAGGATCAACTGCTGGCCGGGCTGATTCGGGTTGTAGTTGTACATCCCGTTGGTCGAGCTGTTGATGTTGTTGATCGGACCTTGCACGGTCGTGGGGGCTTCGGCCCTGGCACGCGGCGCGAGCGCGGCGGCAGACAGCAGCGCCGCGGCCAAAAGGGCGGCCCGACGCGCAAGCGCGAGCTGGCGTGTGCGTGCGGAATCGTTCACGACAAGCATCATCACGGTGTTGATCGCAGAGCGCAGGTGTTGGTCGCCGAGCGCAAAGATTTTGCCCGCCCGAGACAGGCGCGATCGCCCAGCCGCGGGCCGCTTACTCGAATTAGATCGGCAAGATGTGAGCTTCAGACCACTCGCGCGGCACGTAACTGCCGGCGCGGGGCGGGATTATAGGAACAGCTTACCCATGCCGCAACAGCGCTTTGAGGGCGGCCACGAGTTCGGCCGGTTGGCGAACCTCTGCGGCCAGCGGCAGGTAGGCGCTGCGGTCGTCGACGACGCGCAGCCGGCCGCGCGATTGCTCTGCTAGCTTCATGATTCGCCGGCGATCGACGTAGCGCAGCACCGCGAACCCCGGCTCCAGGTGGATCGAGCGGACATGCCAGTGGTGTGCTAGCAATCGCAGTTCGGTGAGCGCCAGCATGTGATCGACTTCCGCCGGCCGGGGGCCAAAACGGTCGACCAGTTCGGCGGCGATCTCTTCCAAGTGCTGATGATCGGCCACGCGGGCCAGCCGGCGATAGAGATCGATTTTCAGCCGCATGTCGGGGACATAGGTGCGCGGCAGGTAGGCTTCGCCGGGGAGATCGAGCTCGACGTCGACCGATTCCTTAGGCGCCATTTTCTTCAGTCGGCGAATCGCCTGCTCAAGCAGCTCGCAGTACAGCTCGTAGCCGACGACGGCGATGTGGCCGCTTTGCTGCGTGCCCAGGATGTTGCCCGCTCCGCGCAATTCGAGATCGCGCATGGCGATGGCGAAGCCGGCCCCCATGTCGCTGAATTCTTCGATCGCCCGCAGGCGGCGCGTGGCCTGGGGCGAGAGATGCTTGTGCGGCTCGACCAGCAGATAGCAATAGGCGCGGTGTTTGTAGCGGCCGACGCGGCCCCGCAACTGGTGCAAATCGGCCAGGCCATAGCGGTCGGCCTCGTCGATGAAAATGGTGTTGGCGTTGGGGATGTCGAGGCCGCTTTCCACGATCGTGGTGGCCAGCAGCAGGTCGAAGCGATGATGGACGAAATCGACCATCACCTTTTCCAGCTCATGCTCGGGCATCTGGCCGTGGCCGATGGCGACGCGGGCTTCGGGGACAATTTGATTCAGGTGGCCGGCGACCTTTTCGATGTCGTTCACCCGATTGTGGACGAAGAAGATTTGCCCGCCGCGGTTCAGCTCGCGCAAGACCGCGTGGCGGATCAGCTCGGGCTCGAAGCGGGTGACTCGGGTTTCGACCGCCAGCCGATCGTCGGGGGGCGATTCCAGGTTGGAAATATCGCGCACGCCGAGCAGCGACAAATGCAGCGTGCGGGGGATCGGCGTGGCGGTCATCGTGAGTACGTCGATCGTTTGCCGCAGGGCTTTGAGCCGCTCTTTCACTTCCACGCCGAATCGCTGTTCTTCGTCGATGACCAGCAGGCCCAGGTTGGCGAATTGCACGTCGTGCTGGGCCAGGCGATGCGTGCCGATGACGATGTCGACGCCGCCGGTCGTGATGGCGGTGAGCACTTTCTTTTGCTGGGGGGGCGTGCTGAACCGCGAGAGCGAGGCAATGGTGAAGGGAAACGCGGCCATGCGATCGCGAAACGTGCGCAGATGCTGTTCGGCCAGAATGGTGGTGGGCACGAGAACGGCGACTTGATAGCCACTGTCGACCGCCTTGAAGGCGGCCCGCATGGCGACTTCGGTCTTGCCGAAACCGACGTCGCCGCAGAGCAGCCGGTCCATGGGCCGCGACTGGAGCATGTCGCGTTTGATCGACGAGATGGCCGTCATCTGGTCGCGCGTTTCGCGATAGGGAAACGCGGCGTCGAATTCTTGCTGCCAAGGCGTGTCGCTGGCGAAGCTGATGCCGGGGCGGGTCGCCCGCGCGGCCTGCAATTGCAGCATGTCGGCGGCCAGATCGGTGACGGCCTCTTCGGCCGCCTGTTTTTGCCGGACCCAACTTCGGCCGCCGATTTTGGCCAAGGTCGGCTTGCTTTTCGCGCCGCCGACGTATTTTTGCACCAGCTCGATCTTCGAGGCGGGCACGTAGATCTTCGTTTGTTCCTGGAACTCGAGGATCAGGTGTTCTTCGACCTGTCCCTCTTTCTCCAGCAGCTTTAGCCCGCGATAGCGGCCGATGCCGTGGGACAAATGGACGACGTAGTCCCCCTCGCGGAGCTCGAGAAAACTGTCGATCACCCGGCCGAGCTTGCGGCGGGCCGAGCGGTGCAAATCGGTGCGGTGGAACAGCTCGCCGCCACTGACCAGGGCGATGCGTTGCGGCACCAGGCGGAAGCCGGCGCGCAGGTGGCCCAGGCAGAAGTGCAGCCGGCCCGCCTCGGCCAGCCGCGTCGGCCCGAAGATTTGCTCCAGGCGTTCGATTTCGGCCGCGGTAGGGGAAACGAGATACACTTCCTGGCCGGTCGAGGCGGCATCGAGCTCGTCGCGCACCTTGGCGATGTCGCCGCTGAACCGCTCGACCGATTCGATTTTCAGATGGCAGGTCGTTTCCAGCGAGCCGACCGGCACGCCGGACAAGGTGACCGACGGGAAGCGGTAGATTTCTTTCAGCGTGGTGGGGACGCTGTGGGCGTCGGCCGGGTTTTCCAGCCGTTCGAGAAAATGTCGGCCTTCTTCTTCGATGTCGCTCGGCTCGACCAGCGCGAACCAGCTTTTTTCGGGCAGGAAGCCGGCAAAATGCTCGCGGTCTTCGCCGCTCGGCGGCAGGGCGGTCACGTCGATGGCCGACAGCGTGTCGAGGCTGCGCTGGCTGGCGACCTCGAACCGCCGGATCGATTCGATTTGGTCGCCAAAAAATTCCAGCCGCACCGGCTCGTTCCAGTCGGGGGCGAAAAGATCCAGAATCCCGCCGCGATGCGACAGCTCACCCGGCAGTTCGACGGCACTGGTGGAGTGGAAGCCGTTCTCAACCAACCAGGTGATCAGGGCCGGCACGTCGATTTCGGCCCCTTGCTCGAGCCGGCGGGTTTTTTCCCGCACGGCGGCCCGCCGCGGCACCGGCTGCTGGATGGCCTGGATGCTGGTGACCACGATCTGCGGCGCGTGGCCTTCCAACAGCTGCTTGAGCAAGCGGAGCCGCTGGCCGAGGTATTCGTCGTCGAGGACCCGTTCGCGCGGGCCAGACTCGTGGGGCGGAAACGTATCGACCGGCAGCTCGCTGAACAGGGCCAGGTCGCCGAGAAAGGCTTCGATGTCGTCGCCGTGTGCCAGCACGACCACCAGCGGCCCCGACGCGGCCTGGGCCAGTGCGGCCACGGCCAGCGCGCAGCTCGAGCCCCAGGTGCCACCGATGGTGGCCCCGTGCCCGGCGGTCAGACTGTCCACGACCGCGGCAAAGCCCGGTTGATCGGCCAACAGCGGGACGAGTTGCAACAGGCGGTCGGACAGCGTGGCTTGCGGCCGCGCTTCGGAACTCATTGCGAGGAATTTTAGTGAGTGCCGGCGGCCGGGCAAAGAGGAACCGGCGCGATGTTCCGGCGCCGGCCGACCGCCACTAGCCCGAAACGCCAGCAAGGGAACGGGGCGCAGCGCAACCCAAAACGCATGCCGGCGCGGGTCGCGCTGCGTGACGAACGTTCGTAGCGCAGACCTACCCGCGCGTTGGATCACCTCGCGCCCCCTCGCTGGCGCGTCGGGTTAGTAGCCGGAAGCGTGCCGCGGGCAGGAGCGCGAGTGCCGCCGGGCGCACGAAAAAACCCACGCGGGGCGTGGCCGCCGCGTGGGTTTGGATGGTTGCAGTCGGGTATTTCAAGGCATCGCGGGCTGCTTGGCCCCGGCGGTTTTCAGACCACCTGCGTAACGCCGGGGATGGCCACCGGGTAGAAGCCGTTCTCGTCCGGCAGCACGGGAGGCGTGGCGTCGAACGAGTATTTCTGGTCGGCGGGAATGACGCGGCTGCGCAGGGCCTCTTCCCATTTGACCGGCTTACCGGAATAGGTGGCCAGGCGGCCAAGGATGGCGGTCATGCTGCTCTTGGCGCCGTACTCCCCTTCGTTGATGGGGTTGCCGCTGCGGATGCTTTCGAACAGCACGTCGTGCTCGACCTGGTAGGGATCGCGATCGTCCTTGGCCGATCCGTAGGACCACGAGTTTTCGCCCATGATCCGGCCGCCGCTGATGTCGCAGGTCCCCTTGGTGCCGGCCACGTGTTCCGACACGCTGTCCCAGCAGTTGGGAATGTGGCGGCATTGGCTGATCATGGTGCTGTCGCCGTAATCGAATTCGACGGCATGGTGATCGAAGATCTGGCCGAATTCCTTGGCCACGCGTACCTGGCGGCCGCCCATCCCTTTGGCTTCCAGCGGGTACTTGCCGGTGAGCCAGTTGATGACGTCGAGGTTGTGAATGTGTTGCTCGACGATGTGATCGCCGCAGAGCCAGTTGAAGTAGTACCAGTTGCGCATCTGGTAAGTCATTTCGCTCTCGCCGGGGACGCGCGGCTTGACCCACACGCCGGCGCCGTTCCAATAGACGCGCGAATAGACCAGGTCGCCGATGGCGCCGTCTTGCAGCCGCTTGATCGTTTCGATGTACTTGGCCTGGTGATGCCGCTGCAGGCCGACGCCGATGGCCAGCTTCTTTTTCTTGGCCTCTTCGGTGGCGGCCAGCACTTGCTGCACGCCGGCGCCGTCGACGGCGACCGGCTTTTCCATGAAGACGTGCTTGCCGGCCTTGATCGCCGCTTCCAAGTGAATGGAGCGGAAGCCGGGGGACGTGGCCAGAACGACCAGGTCGGGGCCGGCATCGATCGCCTTTTGATAAGCGTCGAAGCCGACGAACTGCCGCTCGGCCGGCACGTCGACTTGATCCCCCTTGGCGTTCTTCAAGCTCTGCAGGCTCGATTGGAGCCGGTCGGCGAACGCATCGGCCATGGCGATGAGCTTCACCTGTCCCTTGGTCGACAAGGCCTGATTGGCGGCGCCGGTGCCGCGGCCGCCGCAACCGATCAGCGCGATCTTGATCGTGTCGTCGCCGGCGGCGTGAGCGCTGCGGGCGATCGACAAGCTGCCGGCCAGCGCCGAGCCGACGACCGAGGCGGTCGACAGTTTCAAAAACTCACGCCGCGAGCCAGCCGTGGGGTGCTGGCTGGATGCTTCGTTGCTCATGACGTTTGGTCTCCGAGTCAAAAAGTGGGGGAGGTTTAGGAGGGTCTATCGAGGGGCCGCGATATCGCCGCGGGGGCCGGGTGTGGTCCGGGGGCCGCCGCCGCGACGGTAGCTCGTTAGTATAGTCAGTCGAATTCCAATCGCGATGGCTGGGCCGGAAATCGCTAAAGGGCTGTTTCAGAACCTGCTGGCAGAGGGGACGGTCCCGATTTACTCCGCGGACTCCGCAAATTTGGGACAGTCCCCGCCGGTTTTGAAACAGCGGTTAAATCACCTCGGTTACGCCGGGAATGGCCACCGGGTACGCCCCTGCTTTGTCGGGCAGAACGGGGGGTTCGGCGTCGAACGAGTATTGCTGGTCGGCCGGGGCCAGCCGGACCGGCGAATTGAGGGCCTTGTCCCAATCGAGCAACTGGCCCGAGTAGGTGGCCATGCGGCCGAAAATCGATGTCATCGTGCTGATCGCCCCGCTGGCCGCTTCGTTGATCGGCTGGCCGCTGCGGATGCTGGCGAAGAGGACGTCGTGCTCGACCTGGTAGGGATTGGGATCGTTGCGGCCGTTGTGCTGCCAAGGATTGGCCCCTTCGATTTTGGCTCCGCCCGCCTCGCCGATGGAGCAAGTGCCCAACGTGCCGACGATGTGTTCGGAACACGAGACCCAGCAGCCGGGAATGTGCCGGCACTGGCTGATGAGCCGCACACCGTCGTCGTAGCGAAACTCGACGAAGTGATGGTCGAAGTTCTGGCCGAACTCCACGCCGGTTTTGACTTGTCGGCCGCCCAGGCCGTTGGCCTCGACCGGGTGGGTGCCTTTTACCCAGTTGGCCACGTCCATCAGGTGGACGTGCTGCTCGACGATGTGATCGCCGCAGAGCCAGTTGAAGTAGTACCAGTTGCGCATCTGGTAAGTCATTTCGTTGTCGTCGGGATCACGTTCCTTCCAGCCTACGCCGTCGCTGTTCCAGTAGACACGCATATAGACGACGTCGCCGATGGCGCCGTCGTGGATGCGTTTCATCGCCTCCAGGTAGTTGAGGCGATGCCGCCGCTCGAAGCCGACGCCGACGGCGAGGTTTCTCTTCTTCGCTTCTTCGGCCGAGGCCAGCACGCTGCGCACGCCGGCCGCGTCGACGGCGACCGGCTTCTCCATGAAAACGTGCTTGCCCGCCTTCACGGCCGCTTCGAAATGGATCGGCCGGAAGCCGGGAGGCGTGGTGAGGATCACCAGGTCGGGATCGGCGGCGAGCGCCCGCTGATAGGCGTCGAAGCCGACGAACTGCCGCTCCTTGGGAACGTCGACCCGTTCGCCCTGGAGACGCTTGAGCGTGGTCAGGCTTTTCTGCAGCCGATCGTCGAAGGCGTCGGCCATGGCGACCAACTTGACCGGGCCGGAGGTCGACAGGGCCTGATTGGTCGCACCGGTGCCGCGTCCGCCGCAACCGATGAGCGCGATCTTGATCGTGTCGTCGCCGGCCGCATGCACGCTGCGGTACAGCGCCAGGCCGCCGGCCAAGGTGGCCGCGCCGACCAGCGGCTTACGCAGATTGAGAAACGCGCGGCGCGGATGGGCCGGGCGATCGTCGTTCGTCTCGGCGGTCATGCTCACTCTCCGGGGGTGGGTGGAGGTGGTGGAATACGGGTGCCGGGTGCTGCCGGGGCAGCGGCGCCGATCAAAATCACCAAAAAGCCTACTCTTCGTTGCCCGCGTCGAACAGCCGGGCTTTTTCGGCCTCCGGCGGCTCGGTGAGCGGTCGCACGATGCGGAAGCCGACAAACGGGGCGTCGGTAAAGTACCAAATACTCTGCGGCAGTTGTGGATCGCGCCGCTTCCACGATCTATCTGATCCTAGTCGGGCGGCGCTCCGCAAGCGATCCACGGGGTCGATCCAACTGCCGCCGCGAACCGTTTGCGGGTAGACCGAGTTGGGCAGCGCGACCGGGTTGACCGCCACGCCGGCCGGCTGTCCGTAGCCGGCGGCCGTAAAGGCATCGAGGGTCCATTCGGCCACGTTGCCGTGCATGTCGTAGAGACCAAAGGAATTGGGCTTTTTCTGGCCCACCGGGTGATACCGGTCCTGGCTGTTGCCCCGGTGCCAGGCGAAGTCGTCGATTTGGCTCGCGTCGTTGCCGAAGCTGTAGGCGGCGTCGGAGCCGGCGCGGCAGGCGAATTCCCACTCGGCTTCGGTCGGCAGGCGATAGTAGCGGCCGGTTTTTTCGCTGAGCCACTGGCAATAGGTTTTGGCGGCCAATTGCGTCATGCAGATCGCCGGACAGCCGACTTTGCCCATGTCGAACGACATCTCTCGGTACGGAAGGGTCGGCCGCGTGACGGCGTCGGCCTTGGCTTCCAAATCGCTGGGTGCAACTTTGAACGCCTTGCGACGCTTGGCATCGAGCGCGAAGCTCCAGGTGTCGAATTCGTCCCACGTCACTTCGTGCTTGCCCATCCAGAACGGGGCGACCTCGACCTCGTGCCGGGGCGATTCATCGGCCCGATGACCTGGTTCGTCGGCCGGGCTGCCCATCGAGAACTTGCCGCCGGGGATCGGCACCAGGTCGAAATGCACCGTGGTGTTGGCGATCACCTCGGTGTAGGGACGCATGTCGGCCGGAGAACGGGCGTCGGCGTTTTCGACTTTGCGCGGATCGGTTACGGGTTCAGAGGCGAGGCTCCGGACTGAAAAAGCGCAAGCGATCACGAGGGCAATCGCGGCCGAAATCAACGCAGCGCGTGACGTACGGCGGAGGATTCCACCACCGAGGACGCAGAGGTACGCAGAGGAGAAAGAGGAAGAGGGAACGAGGGAGTTAGCGACTGCGGCGCGCCGAAGCCGTCGAGAGACGGCCCGGCGGCACGCGCGGAAACTGCGGGTGTGAAGAGCGTCGGACACTGGGCCACCTTGGGGGGCCACCTCGCAGGAAGCGCGCGAGCACGCCGTTACTTTTCCATTCCCACGTCCCAAATCTTGGCTTTCTCTTCGGCCGTGGGCTCGACCAGCGGGCGGACGAGGCGGAAGCCGAGGAACTGCGCGTCGGTGAAGTACCACACGCTTTGCGGCAGTTGCGGATCTTGCTGCTTCCAACTGAGGTGCGAACCCAGCCGGGCCGCGCTGCGCAGGCGGTCGGCGTCGTCGGTCCAAGCACCGCCGCGCACCGCCCGCGGATATTCGGTCTTGGGGGGCACGAGCGGATTCACCGCCACCTTGCCGACGAACTCCTTGTAGGCATCGGGCACGTATTGATCGAGCGTCCATTCGCAGACGTTGCCGTGGATGTCGTACAGGCCCCAGGGATTCGGCTTTTTCTGGCCGACCTTATGGTAGTGATCGTCGCTGTTTTCCACGTACCAGGCGTATTCGCCCAATTTCTCCGGGTCGTCGCCGTAGCTGTACGCCGTGGTCGTACCGGCCCGGCAGGCGTATTCCCACTCAGCCTCGGTCGGCAGGCGATAGTAGCGGCCGGTCTTTTCGCTGAGCCACTTGCAGTAGGTGCGAGCGGCGAGCTGCGTCATCGAGATGGCCGGAAAGCGGTCCTTGCCCATGCCGAAGGTCATGTCGGTATAAGGCTTGGTGGGGCGGGTGACGGCGTCGGCCACCTTTTCCAAATCGGTCATGTCGCCGTGCAGCAGTTTGCGGCGCTGGATGTCGAGCGCGAAGGTCCAGACTTCGTACTCGTTCCAGGTGACTTCGTACTTGCCCATCCAAAAAGGCGAAATCTCGACTTCGTGCTGCGGCATTTCGTCCGGCTTGGCGGGATCGCCCGGGGGACTGCCCATCACGAATTTGCCCCCCGGAATCGGCACCATATCGAACGTCACATCGGCGTTGGCGATGACGTCGGTGTAGGGCTTCATCTCCTCTTGTTTTTTCGCCGCGGCGTTCTCGACCTTTTTCGGATCTTTCAGGTCGGCCGCGTGGGCAAGCGAGAGAGACAGAGCCAACGGTGCGAGCAAGGCGAGGCGAAGAAGGTTTTTACCGCAGACGACACGGAGGTACGCAGAGGAGAGCAGAGAGGAAAAAATGCAAAGCATGTGTTTTTCTTTCTGGAAACGACGTCCTTGTGCGCGGGCCACGGCCGGCGTTGGGGGGTGTCGATCGCCTGACGATCGAGAGCGACGCGTGGCAATGGGATTCTGGGGTGGGTGGCTGTGTCGCGAGCGCTGCCCCGCAAGACAGCCAAGCCTCAATTGCCGCATCCTGGCGATTCGGGGCGGTCCGCGGTGGGTGGTATTCTAAGCTGCCGGTTTGCCCCCTGCAAACCACCTCGGCCGGCGTTTTTCTTGGCCCAGGCTGGCTCTCGCGCGGGCCTCCGGGGCGCCTGTTATTTGGGCGTTCGCTCGTAGGAGTAGACCGCCCGCTGCTCGGCCGAAGGCTTGGCCAGCGGCCGCACGACCCGAAACCCGAGGAACGGGGCGTCGTCCAAATACCACTGGCTGGGCGGCAGCATTGGGTCGGTGCACCAACTTGGCTTCGAGCCGATGCGAGCGGCACGGCGCAAGAACGGAGCGGGATCTTGAAACGAGCCGCCGCGCACGGCCCGGGGATAGGTGGTGGTCGCGATTTCCAGTGGATTGTTCAGCACTTCGCGGCCGCGGACGCTGGGATAGCCCCGGGGATCGTACTGGTCGAGAGTCCATTCGGCCACGTTGCCGTGCATGTCGAACAGGCCCCAAGCATTCGGCTTCTTCGTGCCCACTTTGTGATAGCAATCATTACTGTTCGCCTCGTACCAGGCATATTCGCCAAGCTGGGCCGGGTCGTCGGCGAAACTGTAGGCCGTATTGGCACCGGCCCGGCAGGCATATTCCCACTCGGCCTCGGTCGGCAAGCGGTAGTAGCGGCCGGTCTTTTCACTGAGCCACTCGCAATACTTGATCGCGGACAATTGACTCATCGCCACCGCGGGAAAGCCGCAGCGTCCCATGCCGCGGGCGTAGTCGAAATAGGGACTCGAGGGGCGGGTGATTGCATCGGCCCGGCGATCGCGCTCGGTCGGCGGATTCGGCTTGGGGAAGAGTTTTGGGACTTCCTGGCCGACGTGGATCAGAAATCGGCGCATCGACTCATTGGAGTCGGCCCACAAGTCGAACTCGTCCCATGTCACCTCGCAGCGTCCCATCCAAAACGGAGCGATGCGGACGAGGTGCTGCGGTCCCTCGTCGGGCTTGCGATTTGGGTCGTCGTCCTCGGCCCCCATGATGAACGTGCCGCCGCGGATCGGCACCAGGTCGAACACAATGCCCCGGCCGGCGACCTCGGTATACCGCTTCATCGCCGCTTCGCTGTCGGCCGTGGCGTCTTTGACCAGCGTGGGATCGGTCGGCGGCGTCGGCTCGGCGGCCGATAGGTGCAGCGGCGCGAACAGTGCCGCAATGGCCGCGAGTGCGGCATACGCGGCCCGGCGCGGCATCGCCAGCGAAGCTCGATGCACGAGGACGCTCGCCATGCTCGCTCTCGACGGTTTTTGGCGGAGTTTTGCGGTGGGCCGTGGGGGAGGCTTATTTTAAGTCTGGATGGTACGTCCCGCAAATCATCGCCACACGTTGCGAAGGGGCGGGCGAGCGACGTAGGCTAGCGAGAGCATCACTCAGATGCGGCAGGAGATACGGGCAGAGGGTGTGGAGAAAACAATGAAACGCGAAGTGTCACGTTGCCGGTCGAAGTGCGAGGTCGCCGCGCGCTGGTTGGTGCTGATGGTCGGCGTGTTGGCCGTGGCACGCCAGGCCGGTGCTGCCGAGCGGTTCGAGTATTCACGGAAGAAGATGGGGGCCGATTTCAACCTGGTGCTCTATGCCGAGAACCAGGCGGCGGCCGATCGGGCTGCCGAGGCGGCGTACCATCGCGTCGACGAGCTGAACATGATCTTCAGCGACTACGAGCCCGACAGCGAATTGAGCCGCTTGAGCGCGGCCTCGCCCACCAAGTCTCCGGTAAAACTGAGTCCCGAACTGTTTGCGATTCTGTCGCGCGCGCAAGCGCTCTCGGCGGCGTCGGAGGGCGCGTTCGACGTGACGGTTGGCCCCTACGTCCGGCTGTGGCGGAAGGCCCGGCGCGCGCACGCGATGCCCGAGCGGGAGGCGCTGGCCAAGGCGCGCGAGTCGGTCGGTTACAAGTTCCTGGTGCTCGATCCGGCCGCGCACACGGCTTCGCTCTCGCGCGGCGGCATGATTCTCGATCTGGGCGGCATCGCGATGGGTTACACCGTTGACGACGTACTGAAGGTGCTGGCCGAGCACGGCATTCGCCAGGCCCTGGTCGATGGCAGCGGCGATATCGGTCTCGGCGATCCGCCGCCGGGCAAGCCGGGCTGGTCGATCGAGGTGGCCGCATCGGCCGATGGGCAACCGTCGCGGTTCGTCGTGCTCGCGCGGATGGCGATCACCACGTCGGGCGACTTGTTTCAACATGTGGAGATCGATGGAGTGCGTTACTCGCACATCGTCGATCCCAAGACGGGGATCGGGCTGACCGATCGCTCGAGCGTCACGCTCATCGCCCCCGACTGTCTCTCAGCCGACAGCGTGACGAAGGCGATCGCGGTGAACGGGCCCGAGCGGGGCTTGAAGATGGTGGCCGAAATACCCGGGGCCGAGGTGCTGATTCGCCGCATGGCGGGGGACAAAGTGGAAGCTTTTGAGTCGCCGGGTTTCCGCCGGTTCGAAGCCGAGCAGCGCTGACGCGGCGCTCGGGCCGATGCCGCCTTGCCGAGGGGAAAGCGACCGGTCGTGGCCTGCGTTTTGCAGTCGCCGGAGCCCCCCCTGATGGCCGTCGATTCCATCTTTACAGACCCCGGCGCTTCGCCCACAATGACCCTCGGGCGGTCTAGTGCCGAACGAGCGCGAGACCGAATTTTTTTTTGCGCCTAGAGGAAAGTGGCGAAGGTCATGAGCGACATCATTCCTGTCACTCGCGCGGGCTACGACAAATTGCGGGCCGAGTTGGACGAACTGCAAACCGTGCAGATGCCGGCAATCGCCAAGCGCATCGCCGAAGCCCGCAGTGAGGGGGATTTGAGCGAAAACGCCGAATATCACGGCGCCCGCGAATCGCAAGGCATGCTGCAAGCCAAGATCAACCTGCTCAGCGACAAGCTCGCTCGGGCGACGATCGTCGACACCTCGAACCTGCCCAAGGACGAAGTCGTGTTCGGCTGCACGGTGGTGGTGAAGGACCTCGATTTCGGCGACGAAGAAACGTTCACCATGGTCGGGGCCGGCGAAGAGGATTACGAAAACGGCAAGATCATGGTCACCAGCCCGCTGGCCCAGGGATTGATGGGGCGCAAAAAAGGGGAGAAGGTGAACATCGCCGTGCCGGCCGGCACCGTGCGGTTCGAGATTCTGGAAATCCGCCACGAGGATTGAGGCGGACGGCTACACTCTGTAGTCTATGGGTGCCCGGCAAGCGGCTCCGCGCTCACGGCTCTACTGACTTCCGCGAGCTCGGCCGAGTCGAAGTCCACAGTCACGCTTCGCTGGCGGCTGCTTCGTTCCAGAAAAAGAACATCTTATGCGCCCGAAGCTATCGATCGCACTCGTGTGTGCGATGCGCATCCTTATGACGTGGGGCACCGCCATGGCCGAATCGCCACCCATCGCCCGGGTCGAGACCGTCGTCGATAGCTATCATGGGACCCAGGTCGCCGATCCCTATCGCTACATGGAGCGATTCGACGACCCGGCGGTGCAGAGCTGGGTGCGCGGGCAAGCCGAGTTTGCCGATCGTGTCTTGCACCGGCTGGCCGGCCGCGACGCGCTGCTCAAGCGCATCCAAGAGCTCGACGCCAGCGCGCCGTACTCGATCAACGGAATCACGCGGCGCGCGAGCGGCGATCTGTTTTACTTCAAGCAACTGGCCGGCGAGAACGTGGCCAAGCTCTACGCGCGCGAAGCCGCCAGGGGCGCGGAGCGGCTCTTGATCGATCCCGAGACGTTTCCCAAGCAGAATCCGGACGATCACTTTACGGTAAGCTTCTATCGCGTTGCGCCCGACGGCGCCCGATTGCTGTATGGCTTCGCCGCGGCGGGATCGGAGCAAACGACGCTCAAAGTCTTCGACCTGGCGACGGGCCGGGACCTGCCCGAGGCGATCGACCGGTTGGAGTTCGAGTATGCGCTGCCGACCTGGTTGCCGGACAGCAAGTCGTTCACGTTCAGCCGGCAGCGGAAGTTGCCGGCCGGCGCGCCGGAGAGCGACGGTTATAAGTTTACGCAGGCGTACCGGCATGTCCTGGGAGACGATCCGGAGCGGGCGCAGCCGCTTTTCGGCAGCGAAGCGGCCGGTTCGCCCCCCTTGGGCGAGATCGACTTTCCCGCCGTCATCGTCCAGCCAGGTTCCAATTGGGTCGTCGGGCAGGTCAAGCATGGCGACGAGACCGACATCACGCTCTATACGGCGCCGCTGGCCGCGGTGGTCGCTGGCAAGCCGGCGTGGACGAAGGTGTGCGACCGGGCCGACCTGGTGACGCGGTTTGCCGTGCATGGCGACGATATCTTTTTGCTCACGGCGCGGGACGCTCCGCGATTTCAGGTCGTGCGGACGTCGCTGGCCCGGCCCGACATGCGTACGGCGGCAGCCGTCGTTCCGGCGGGTGATTACGTGATCGACGCGCTCGCCGCGGCCAGCGACGCACTTTATGTCGGCCGCCTGGAAGGCGTGGTCCACGGGGTGCTGCGCGTGCCGTATGGCGCGAACACCCGGCCCGAGCCGCTCGTGCTGCCGGCCGACGAGCCATCGGGCTATGCGGAATCGGTCCAGGCCGACCTGCCGGGCGCGCTCGTTCGCACGCGTTCCTGGACGCGCGAAGGCCGACTCTATTGCTACGATCCGGCGACGGCCACGGTCGTGGACACCGATTTGCTGCCGCGCGGCAAGTTCGACTCGCCCGACTGGCTCACGTCGCGCGAAGTGATGGTCGAGAGCCACGACGGCGTGAAGGTGCCGCTCTCGATCATTTGTCGGAAAGACTTGCGGTTGGACGGCGCGAATCCGACGATGCTCTCCGGCTATGGGGCCTATGGTCATATCACCGCGATGAGTTTCGAGCCGACGAGCTTGGCGTGGCTGGAGCGGGGTGGAGTGGTTGCCGTAGCGCATGTGCGCGGCGGCGGGGCATTTGGCAAGGAGTGGCATCATGCCGGCCGGCGGTTGACCAAGCCGAACACTTGGAAGGATTTCATCGCCTGCGCGGAGTACCTGGTGAAGGCCGGCTACACCCGGCCCGAAAAGCTGGCGGGTCGCGGCGGCAGTGCCGGCGGAATTCTGATCGGCCGCGCGATCACCGAGCGGCCCGATCTGTTCGCCGCGGCGCATATTGCCGTTGGCTGCACCGATGCCCTGCGGATGGAAACCACGAAGAACGGCCCGCCGAACATTCCCGAGTTTGGCACGGTGGCGGACAAGGACTTGTTCCGTGGCTTGTTGGCGATGAGCACCTTGCATCAGATCAAAGACGGCACGAAATATCCGGCGGTGATTCTGACGCACGGCATCAACGACCCGCGCGTCGACCCGTGGCAATCGGCCAAAACCGCCGCCCGGCTGCAAGCCGCGACCGCAAGCGGGAGGCCGGTGCTGTTTCGCGTCGATTACCACTCTGGCCACGGCATCGGCTCGACGCGCACGCAGCGGCAGGAAGAGCGGGCCGACGTTCTGTCGTTCATCCTCTGGCAGTTCGGCGATCCGGCGTTTCAGCCGGTTGTGGATGAAGCCGCGAATTGAGGTCCTGTGGAAAGGTGAAGGCGTGTTTCATTGTGGCGTGACGCACCGCAAATTAGCCCGAAGCGCCAGCGAGGGACAAGAACGAGGAACCCTCGCTGGCGCGTTTTGGTGTTGCGCTATTTCAGGGCAGTTTTATGCAGGAGGCCTGTATTCTGCGGGGAAGCTGTTGCGAATCAGTCGCTTGAGCTTGGCGATTCCGCCGGTGGTTTCCAAGCGCTCGCTCAGGTACTTCAGTTCGGCTTG
>DATJTR010000246.1:0-2840 GCA_035503215.1 Pirellulales bacterium | reverse complement strand
CCACTTTATATCTTTTGCTTCCCTACACGGCCCAAATGACCGGCCGCGTCGGACACGTGCTGCCGGCGGCGTTGTTGATTTGGGCCGTGGAAACCTACCGGCGGCCGATGGTGGCTGGCGCGCTGATGGGGCTGGCTATCAGTTGCAATTATTTCCCGGTGTTCCTGCTGCCGCTGTGGTTCAGCTTTTATTGGCATCGCGGCCTCCTGCGGTTCGGGGCGGGCGTGCTGGCTACTTTAGTGGTGATGGTCGCCTCGCTGGCCTTCACCTCCGAGAACTTTCACATGTTCTTGGAGCAGGTCCGGCAGATGTTTGGCTTGCGCATCAACATCGAAGAGGTCGATGGCTTTTGGGCCCTGGGCCTGATCGCCAAGGCGTGGCGCTTTCCGGTGTTCTTCGCTTTCCTGGCGATGTGCTCCAGCTTGGCACTTTGGCCGGCCCAGAAGAACCTGGGGACATTGATGAGCTGCTCGGCGGCCGTGATGCTGGGAGTGCAGTTCTGGCAAGCCCACGAGGGGGGACGGCACATGGCCTGGTACCTGCCGCTGGCGCTGCTCACGATCTTCCGGCCGAATTTGGAAGACCGCGTGGCTCTGTCGGTCTTGGGCGAGGGATGGCGAATTCGTCGGCCGCAACTGGCCGGCGTCGATCGCGCCGCCTAGACGGACGGCGGTTTTCGCCCGTCCGGCCGCCGGTTCTCACCGCGCCACATTTTCTAGTGTGCATGGGTTATAGTACGGGATAACCCAAGATCGCCGTGGAGCCGCCGATGATTCAAGCTACGATGCAAATCCCGCAAGTCTTTCGCATCCGTCAACAGTTTCCTCGCGTGCAGGTGGACGACGTCGCCAGCGAGGTGCGCAACCAGCTTGCCGGGCTCAAGCTGGAAGAAAAAATCAAGCCGGGCCAATCGGTGGCCATCACCGCCGGCAGCCGCGGCATCGCCAACATCCACCTGATCGTCCGCGCCGCCGTGCAATATTTTCAATCGCTCGGGGCCAAGCCGTTCATTGTCCCCTCGATGGGCAGTCACGCCGGCGCCACGGCCGAGGGACAGCAGCGGATGATCGAGTCGTTCGGCATCACCGAAGCGTTTTGCGGCTGCCCGATCCGCGCCTCGATGGAAACGGTGGTCGTCTGCGAAACCGCGCAGGGCTTCCCGATCTATTTCGATCGCCAGGCGTTCACGGCCGATCACGTGCTGGTTTGCGGCCGCGTGAAGCCACATACCGATTTCGCCGGCGAGATCGAGAGTGGGCTGATGAAAATGATGCTCATTGGCTTGGGCAATCACGACGGGGCCAAGATCTATCACCGCGCGTTTCAGGACTACACGTTCAGCGAAATCGTCGAGAGCGTCGGCCGGATCGTGCTGGCCCGCTGCCCGATCGTCGCCGGCCTGGCGATCGTGGAGAACGGTTACGAAGAGACGGCCAAGATCGAGGCGGTGTTGCCGGCCGATTTCCTCACGCGCGAAAAGGCGCTGCTGGTTTTGGCCCGCGAGCTTCTGCCTCGCTTGCCCCTCGACCGACTCGACTTGCTGGTGGTTGATGAAATGGGAAAGAACGTCAGCGGCACCGGGATGGACACCAACGTCATCGGGCGAAAATTCAACGAATCGGAAGCACTGCCCGACGAGTTTCCGAAGGTGCGCCGCATCGCGGTACGAGGGCTGACCGAAGCCACGCACGGCAACGCGCTGGGCATTGGCATGGCCGAGTTTTGCACGCGCCGGCTCTTTTCGCAGATCGATTTCCGCTCGCTGACGATCAATTGCCTGACCAGTGGGCGCATGGCATGCGCCAAGGTTCCGCTGGCTTTCGACAACGATCGGCAGATGATCGAGGCTGCGCTGTCGACCGTGGGGTTGGTCGAGCCGGCACAGAGTCGAATCCTGTGGATCCGCAACACGCGCGAACTGCTGGAACTGGAATGCTCCGCGGTGCTGCTCGACGAGATGCGCGCACACGAAAACGTCGAAGTCGTTTCCGGATTACGCGACTTCCCGTTCGAGGACAGCGGTGACTTGCCAACCGCCGGCATTCACTTCCCGACGCTGACTGGTGGTCTCTCGCAGCGCTCGCCAGCGGCGGCGCGTCACTAACCGCGGGCCAACAGCCTGGCCGAAGGGACGGCGCAGGCGCGCTTTACTTCTTTGGCCGCGCGGGAACCGCGGCGCAGCGCTTGCAACGTTTGCGCTGCGGATTCAACTTGGCCCCGCATTTACCACAACGACGCTCGCGGAGCTGTTGAACGAAGCTGCTGTGGGGTCGAGTTCTCATGGCAGACGATCCTTGGACGGCTGGGGTGTCGCAATGCAATTCGGCGGGCCTGTCAATCTAACCAACGGCATCGTGCTCAGCCAGCGCAAATCAATCCGCCAAGGGCCTACCCCACATGTCGGGTTTCGGCCGAGCGCCGACGTTCCCCGCGGAGTGCTTGCTCGCGAAGTTCGAGCAGCAGTTCACGCAGGGATTGCTGTCGTGCCCGGCGCCGCGCCAGGCGGGCGGCGTCGCGCTGCCTTTCCTTGATCGCCCGCACGCGGCAGAGCCGGCAGGGGGCGTAGACCAAGCCGCCGCAGCCTCCACAGCGGCCAAGCGGGCCGAGCGTTTCCGGATATTCTTCCAGGCGGGCGCGACGTCGGGCTTCGTAATCCGGGCGGGAGCCGTCGGCGATGGCCCCGACCACGACTCGGCTAATTCCGACCATTTTGGCGATTTTTCGCTGCGACAATCCTCCAACCAATAGCAGCCGTTGGACTTCGCAAATCTTGGATTGGGCAATCATCAGCTTTCCTTCAAACAACGGTGACGCGTGGCGATCGGTCATTCGTCCGAGGG
>DATJTR010000245.1:0-4269 GCA_035503215.1 Pirellulales bacterium | reverse complement strand
GTCCAAGGCGGCCGTGGTGCAGCTGACCCGGAACCTGGCCGCCGAGGTCGGCCGGTACGGGGTGCGGGTGAACGCGGTGGCGCCGGGGCCGGTGTGGACGCCGCTGAACCCCGCCGACAAAGGCCTGCCGGCGGAGGAAGTCGCGGAGTTTGGCGCGAAGACGCCCATGGGCCGGCCGGCGCAGCCGGAGGAGGTGGCCCCGGCCTACGTATTCTTTGCCTCCAATGGCGATTCGAGCTACATCACCGGCCATGTGCTGCCGCTCTTGGGGGGCGAAACGCCGAGCGGCTAGCAAGCTGCGGACTCAGGCCTTGGAATTCAACCGCACTTCGCGCGAGAGCGCGTGTTGCCCTCGTCGGTGTATGCCGGGGGAACGTAGAGGTTGAGGGTGCGCAGCGGCCCTCGGCCGGTGTTGCGAATCTCGTGGTGTTCGCCACGCTCGATGAGCAGGAGAGTGCCGGGCGCAAGGCGGCAGCGGCGGCCATCGACGATGGCCCATCCTTCCCCCGCGACGACATACAGCCACTGATCGCTACCGCGGTGACAATTGTCGGGCCCCCCTTCGTGGCCGCCGGCTGGGACGACCATCTGGGCTGCTTGGGAATGGCGATCGCCGGCGGCGACGCGGAACCCGCGCCCGAATTTGAGCTGTTTGCGTTGCATGGTCCCACCCCGCGGTTCAAGATTTCGTAGCATCCTGCTTGGTGGGCTTTTTCCTCGCGGGGGGCCGGGCCGTCTTCTTTTCGGCATCCCGCTTTTCTTGTAGCAGGTGCTTGGCTTTTTCGAGCTCGCGTTTCCGCGCGGCCGAAAGTCCCTTCCCGCCACGATTGATGAAGTATTGCACCATGCGGATGGCCGAGCCGATGCCCTTGGGGCTGACCTTCTTCGTGGCCATCGTTTTGGCGATCGTTTCGGCGTCTTTTTCAAAGATGTGTTCGGGCGGAAACGTGGAGACGGTTTTCACGCCCTTGACCCAACGCGGATTGCTGCCGGCGCGATGACTGCTTTTCTTGGCCGATGAGCTTTTTTTGGCGGGCATGGCGAGGCTCCCCGTGCGCGGAATCGACGTGCGGATGTCCTGCAAATCAATCGCCGCAACCGCCGTGCCGAGACTGTAACCAGAACAAACTGAACCACAGGGGACACAGAGGCACGCAGAGGAGATCAAGAGCGAAACGGATGCAAAAACGTAGCGGCAGGTCGCCCAGAGTTTCTGGTGCGGGTTCCGCGTCGAGGGTCGGAAGAGTCGGACTTTGGGCCGACAAAAATGATTTTCCGCTTCCTCTGCGTGCCTCCGCGTCCCCTGCGGCTCAATTCTTTGGCCGCGCGTAGGAGCCGCTGCCTCGCCTAGGCCCTTCGCCCCGCGGGGCCGACGAGGCGTGCTGGGGGGCGGCCGATGAGGATGCCGCACATGCCGCCACGCTGGGCAACGTTGACCACCTGTTTTTGCGACGCCCGGCCGACGATCGCCAGGCCGTACTTCGAGGGAGCGAAACCCATCACCGTGTAAAACGGCTCGATGTGGACGTTGCCGGCATGGTCGACGACCGGAAATTCGTGCACCGGCAGACTGGCCACGCGTTGCACGACCCAAGCCTGCGGGTCGGCCAGGGCCCGATCGACTTCGTGCTGCCAGGCGGCCGGCTCGACGGCTGGCCCGATCACCACCCGATCGCCGCCGTAGCTGCGATTGGGCTTGAGCACGAGCAGCTCTTGATGCGAACGGACGAAAGGAATCAGGTCGTCGGTGTCGCCGTCGGGCAGGGTCGTCTCGCGGTCGAAGAGCAGCCGGGTCCAGAGAATGTGGCGGCGAAAGACCTGCCGCTCTTCGGCGTTGAAATACTTGTGCGTCACCTGGTTGTCGGTCAATAGTTCCCAGCAGCTTTTGTGGTCGAACTCGCCGGCCAGCGACGAGATCATGCGGTTCTGGCGGAAGAGGAGCCGCACTGGATCGAGGTTCACGTTGTCGGCCCGCTCCAGCTCGGCCAGGTCGCGAATTTCATAATCGCGATAGGCGATGTCGATGCGGCAGCCGTCGTAGTAGACTTCGTCGCCTTCGATGTACAGCTCGGCCGGATCGGCATGCACGATCGTCAGCCCGTGCCGGTCGCGATAATACTGGGCCAGCACTTCCTGCTCGTCGGTCCCTTGGTCGGCATATTTGGGCTCGACGAAGCAGACGTTTTGGCCCGACCGGCCGAGGGCTTGCAGGTGATCCAGAACTTCCTGGATGAAGATCTCGCGAAAGTCCTGGCCGACTTCCATTTCCAAGTCGGGATCCTGCGACTGCAGGACCGGCAGCACCACGCTGGCCAAAAGTTTTTCGGCGGCCGGGCCAAGGTGGATGCCGCCGACGCCGCACAGATTGGGCTCCATGAAGCGCAGCGAATCTTTCCACATCGGGCTGGTGAATTCGACCACCGCGTCGAGCCGCCCCAGGACCGGATTGAATTCGCGGTGCGTCGGCCCCCAGGCGTCCCACAGCCATTTCTCCTCGACGGTCGAAAGGGGCACGATCGAGCGCACGCCGAAATCTTGCAGGTACAAATCGGGCAGGCGCTTCAGGGCGTTGATGATCGTCAGCGACACATAATTGAGATAGGCCAATTGATCGGGCATCACGCCGATCGGCCGCAGCATGATGCGGATCGTGTCGGGCTGGCCTTCGTGAAAATAGACCAGGTTTTGCGCCCGGGCTTCGGTGTTCATCCGCTCCCACAGCTCGACGATCGTCGCGGGAGGCAAAGCGTAGAAGGCCTTGCGCACTCGGCTGTCGAGCGACAAACCGGATAGCCCGAGTTCTTCGGCCGGAGTCAGTACGACCACTGGGGCAATCCGAAAAAAAAGGGGACGGGAGTCGTTTCTTACGGGCCGAGCGGCTCGCCGGGGCGATCGGCCTGCTCGGCCGCCTGCCGGGCTTCGGCCTCGGCCTCTTCGCGGTAGAGCTTTTCGCTCAGCCACCAGCCCCAGACAAGATAATGAAAAGCGGCCATGGCGAACACTCCGCCTCCGACCACCACCACCAGGGCCAGGTAGCCGCCGGTGAGCATCACCAGGGCCACGAGAATCATCATCCCCACGCCCGCCGCTAGCAGCAGCGACAGCCAACTCCCCTGCGGCGGCTTTGGCTCGGGGCGTTCGGGCATGGCAAAGGCATCCTGCGCACGGGGCGCGCTAGTTTTGGGCCGCTCAGCTCACGAACTCGGGCTCGACCAGCTTGGGCAGCACGCCGGCCGCATGCCCACGAGCGAGTAATTGGCGCACCGCCTCGCGGCCGCGAGGGCCAAAATCCAACGTCCAGTCGTTCACATACATGCCGACAAACTGGTCGGCCTTGGCCTGGTCGAGATCGCGGCCGTACTGCAGCGCATAGTCGAGCGCTTCCTGCCGGTGTTCCAGCCCGTAACGAATGCTCGCCAGCAGCAATCGGTTCACGTCGCGGATCGTGTCGGTCCCCAAATCCTTGCGCAGGGCGTTGGCCCCCAGCGGCAAGGGCAAGCCTGTTTCGTTCAGCCACCAGGCCCCCAGGTCGACCACCAGGTTCAGGCCGCGGTCGCCATAGGTCAATTGCCCTTCGTGAATGATCAAGCCCGCCTCGATGGGCGTCCCTTGATACTCGCCTTGCTCGACCGCCTCGATGATCCGGTCAAACGGCACGACGACGTGGGCGAATTCGTTGCCCAGGCACATCCGCAAGGCCAGAAAGGCCGTGGTCAGCGTGCCGGGGACCGCGATCGTGCGGCTGCGCACCTCGTCGAGGCCGGCCTTGTCGCGGGTGATCACCATCGGGCCATAGCCGTCGCCCATGCTCGCCCCGCACGGACACAGAACATAGCTGTCGGTCAGATAGGCGTAGGCGTGCAGGCTGACGGCCGTCAACTCCAGCTCGCTGGCGAACGCCCGGCGGTTCAACGTTTCGATGTCGACCAGCTCGTGGTAGAAATCGTAGCGGCCGGTGTCGATCTTGCCGTTCGCCAGGGCATGGAACATGAAGGCGTCGTCCGGGTCGGGACTGTGGCCGACGCGGATCCGTTGCCGGCCGGTGGCGATCGTGGCGGAATCGGGCATTTCTCGTGTCGCTCCGGAGAGATGATGGCGTGCCGTTTGGCTCGCCTCATCATAGCGGCAGAAGGCGTCGGGCGGCAGGCGGCGGACGGCGAGCCTGTGGCCGAAGTGGCCGCCGGGGTAGAATTCGGGCGGAGCGGAATTTCGCGCGGCGGGTGGCAAAGGGGGTGGCGGGATGAATTTGGAAACATGGACCGCGGTCGA
>DATJTR010000244.1:0-16132 GCA_035503215.1 Pirellulales bacterium | reverse complement strand
CGTTCAATCGCGACGGCATGATCGTCCAAAAACGCCTTCCGGGCGAATTGTTCCGTTTCGACCAGCTTCACGCTGGCCTGGCGACGCTGCCCCTGGCGGTGACTGCTTCGTCAGCCTTTCCCGGATTCTTCCCGCCGCTGGAAGTTCAGTGGCGCGAAGTCGGTGGCGTCGAAGGCCAATTCAACCGCCAGGTTTTCACCGATGGCGGCGTCTTCGACAACCTGGGCGTGCGGATGTTTCGCAATCTCGAACGTTCGTGGATCGGACGGGAGGCCGAACTTTCGCGGCGCGACTTTTACGACGTCGATTGCGTAGTGCATGCGCTGTCGGCCGGCAACGACACGCAACAAGGCGGACCGGTCGTCCGCTTGGCTCAGCTCTACCGCGAGCAAAATGGTGCCGACGACCAACAGCAAACGGTCATCGAAGGACTAAAGCAGGTGGTCATGCGCTCGAGACTCTATCGCGAGCCCGCGTTCGAAGCGGTACAGCCCGAAGATCCCGAAGCATTGTCGCTGCTGCGCTCGGCGCGCAGCTCGGGCAAAGAACTGGACTTTCACGATCGGAGCTGGCTCAATCGGCAATTGCTGGAGGCGGTTTTGCGCAACGTCACCGGCAAGCGCTGCCTTCGGCCACTGAACGCCATGTTCGACGCCGTGTTGGTCAGCGATGCCGGCAAACACTTGCGGGCGATCACCGAAGTCCGACCCATGGGAATGATCACGACCGCCATGCGAGCCTCCGATATTGGCTTGGACCGCGTGTGGCAATTGGAGAAGGAGACCTTTAGTCATCAACCTGGATTTATCTTCATTCCGATTAGTCACGTCGTCGATCTGCACGAAGACGCGACCGCGCTTCACCCCGAAATACAACGATGCTTGCAGAGTATTCGTACCGACATGGATGCGTTCTCGTCGCTTGAAATTCGCGCGCTAGTGCGCCACGGCTATTGCGTGGCCAGGGCGATCTGTCGCTCGCGACCCGAGTTGCGACTGGAGGACGCACCGACGGGACCTCCCTGGGATCCCGACGGGCAAACCGAAAGCGCCGGGCCACTCGCCAGGTTCTCGTCGCGGGCTCGGTTCCGCGGAAAGCAAGGCCCCATTCCCGATGTCGTTGCCGCCCGGCAACTGCAGTCTTCGGCCCTGCGACAGGTTTGGAATCGGCTGTTCAGTTGGCGGGATTGGACCTCCTACCTGTATCTGGCCCTCGCGAGTTGCCTTTTGATGATCGGCCCTCTGCTGGTCGTCCACCTGATTGGAGAACGCCGTCAGATCGTCAAATCGCGCAAAGTGATCGAGGCGATCGCCCACACCGACCGCGACCAGCAAGAAATTCTCAGACTGGCCGAACGGGGGCCGAATTCAGCCTGGCCCGCTGAACATGCCGAGACGATCTCCAAGATAGCGCCGCCCGTCCTGACCGGGATCGTCTACACGACCGATAGACAAATCATCGACCTGCGACCGCTGCAGCCGCCGGCTTCCGGCTCTTCCCACTCAGCCGATGGCGCGACGTATATCGGCCGGCGGATCCGGTTTCACAAGACCCCCGATTACCGCCTCCCGGGAAGCTTCAGCTTGCCGTTCACCGTGTTCGCCAGCAACTGCGAGGTACGTTGTTTGAACACGGGCTTGACACCGCGTTTGCGCCGTTTAGGTAAAGCCACCAGCATCGATTCCGTCCCGACGACTCAGTGGGAACTGACCCTCGATTTGTCGAAACTCCCCGTGTTCGAACCCATCGATGTCCTGATCGAAATCCTGGTGCGCGATCCGTTGCCTGCCGGCTTCTGGCAGAACCCGCACGTCGACCTGACGACGCAGTTGCCGGTCGAAGATCTTGTCTTGTGGTTGATCGTCCCCAAGGACCACCCCTACAACCGTTACCGGATTCGGGAGACGCCACGACCCGGAATGTCGCGCCTGGTCATCCCGTCCGAAGGTATTCAGGAAGCGACGGGTACGATCCTGCACTGGAGTCTGTTTGATCCGGAGCCGGATATCGTCTACTCCTGCGAGTGGGACACCCTGAAAACGACCGATTGACCCCACTGTCGTTATGCCTTCTTACCGAAGCTTGTCCTTTCGCGCTCCCAGCCATCCTGGCCAAGTTATTACGTAGGGCCACGTCGGCGGCCGGCTTCGGCACGCGCGGGAACTTTTCCCGGCCGACCGTACTCAAAACCGCGTGGGCGACGGCTGGCCGAACCTGCCGTTCGTCCACCGATCGATCCACAGTTTCCGGCCGACTGGGACGTGGAGAACTGTTACCCGCCTGCCTGCTTTACGTAGCTCTCCGGCAAACACTTATCGCGTTCTAAGATTGCTTGATTTGGCCCCAACTTTTAATTTTTAAGAAAATCGTTTCTCCCGGCCGCCGAGCCTGTTATGCTCAAGTCTGCAAATCCCCCGCCGGATAGGTTTTGCCGATGGGCGGAAGTGGCCTCCCTCCAAGCGCCAAGTGCTTAGCGGCCAGCGAAATGCGATGGTCCACCAGGACCGATTTAGGCGGAATCTAACAGCGAAAGGCCGACACCGTGGAACAGCTTTCAGCGGCTGGTGCAATTCCTCAGGCGGTCTCCCCCAGCGAGAACGGAGCCGCTTCGAGCAACGGCGACAGTGCGTCGTCGAGTTTGAGCGAAGGAGACGTGGCGGCGATCGACCGGCTGCGCGACACCTTTGGCCGCCTGCGGCAAGAGCTGGGCCGGGTGATCATCGGGCAACACGGCGTGATCGAACAGTTGGCAATTTGCCTGTTCGCGCGCGGTCACGGGCTGTTGATGGGCGTACCTGGCCTCGCCAAGACCCTGCTCGTGAGCAAGATCTCCGAAACCATGTCGCTGCGCTTCAATCGCATCCAGTTCACCCCCGACTTGATGCCGATGGACATCACCGGCACCGACATTTTGCAAGACGGAGCCGATCGGCGGCGGTCCTTCGAATTCGTGCACGGGCCAATCTTCGCCAACGTCGTGCTGGCGGACGAAATCAACCGTGCCCCGCCGAAAACCCAGGCCGCACTTCTCGAAGCGATGCAAGAACAGCGTGTCACGGTGGTCGGCAAGACGTTTCCTTTGGAATCTCCGTTCTTCGTGCTGGCGACCCAGAATCCGGTGGAACAAGAAGGAACCTATCCGCTGCCGGAGGCGCAGCTCGATCGGTTCATGTTCCTGATCGAGCTCGACTATCCGTCGGAAGAAGAGGAGGTGTTGATCGCTCGAACCACGACAGGGGACGCGCTGCCGGGACTGTCGCACCTTTTGACCGCCAGCGAGATTCTGGCCCATCAGCATCTAGTGCGGCGGATTCCGGTGCCCGACCACATTTATCAATACGCCGCCCGGCTGGTGCGCAAGACCCGACCTGGCGGGGCTACCAGTCCGGCCTGGCTCAAGCCACTCGTGGCGTGGGGGGCCGGACCGCGCGCCGTGCAGTATTTGATCTTGGGGGCGAAAGCCCGGGCTGCGTTGCACGGCAGCTACATGGTGCGGTTGGAAGACGTGCTGGAAGTGGCCACCGCCGTGCTGACCCATCGGGTGATCACGACGTTTGCCGCTCAGGCCGAAGGATTGGATGCCAAACAGATCGTGCGCCGGCTGATTGCCGAGACGACCGACGCCCGCTGAAATTGCCGGGCTGGCGTCGGCGTCGCGGCAAACGGCGCAGACCGGCTTCGTCGCCGCTCGACCACGAGTCGGCGCGCGAATTGAGGCCGCGAACAAGGCGACTGGCATGTTTACCGAGCGAACGACGCGCAGTTTTCTGGAACCGGCCGTTCTGGGCCGGCTGGCCGCAGTGCCGCTGGTGTCCCGGCGACCGATGCTGGGCAGCGTCTCGGGACGGCACCCGAGCCCCCACCGCGGCTCGAGCGTGGAGTTCGCCGAATACCGCAAATATGTCCCCGGCGACGACCTGCGCCGGCTCGATTGGCGGGCGTATGGTCGCAGCGATCGCTTCTACGTCAAGGAGTTCGAGGCCGACACGAATCTGCGTTGTTGCCTGGTGGTCGACACCAGCGGCTCGATGGGTTTTGGCTCACAGGACGTGACCAAGATCGAGTATGCCCGGCGATTGGCGGGCACGCTTGGCTACCTGGCCAGCCAGCAAGGGGACGCGGTCGGACTGTGCTCGGTGGCCGATGGCATCGTTCGCAATGTTCCGCCGCGGCGCAGCCCAGCCCATCTTCGCGCGGTTTTCGACCTCCTGGAACAAGCCCAACCCAAGGGCGAAACGGCCCTGGCGGCCACGCTGCACGAGCTGGCCGAGACGATCGCCCAGCGAGCGCTGGTGATCATCATTTCGGATTTGTTCGTCCAGCCGGAGCAATTGGGGAGTGCCTTCCAGCATTTGCGTTTTCGCCGGCACGACGTGGTGGCTTTCCATCTGCTCGATCCGCTCGAGCTCGGCTTTACGTTCCGGCGGCCGATGCGGTTTTTGGACATGGAAGGGGGCACGGCAATCTTCGCCGACCCGACCGACATCGCCGATCGCTACCAGAAGGCCCTGCACACCTATCTCGCGGATCTGAAGAAGGTGGTGCTGGAATCGGCCGTCGACTACCACCAGGTAAGTCTTGACCAGGACTACGAGCAGGTGCTGATCCGCTTTCTCGTCGGCCGCGCTGCGCGGCGGGGGGCGCTATGACCTTCTTGCAGCCCTGGCTCCTCGCGGCCCTGCCGCTGGTTGCTCTGCCGATCATCATTCACCTGGTCAATCAGCGTCGCTTCCAGACGATCAACTGGGGAGCGATGATGTTTCTGCTCGCGGCCCGCCGGCTGTCGCGCGGATATTCACGGTTGCGGCAATGGCTGATCCTGGCGCTGCGGATGGCGGCGATCGCCGGCCTGGTCGTGGCAGTCAGCCGGCCGCTGGCCAGTGGCTGGGTCGGTTTGGCGGCTGGCGGACGGCCGGACACGACGATCGTGCTTGTCGACCGTTCCCCTAGCATGCAGCAACGTGATCGTGCCACCGGACGTTCGAAGCTCGAAGCCGGACGCCAGCAGCTCGTCCAGGCCTTGTCGACCTTGGGTTCGAATCATTGGGTGCTCATCGACAGTGCGACGCGCGAGCCGCGCGAGCTCGAATCTCCGGCCGCGCTCGCCGACGTGCCAACGACCGGACCGGTCAGCGCATCGGCCGATCTACCGCTGATGTTGCAAGCCGCCCACGATTACATTCGGGACAATCGGACGGGCCGCACCGATATCTGGATCTGCTCCGATCTGCGCGAGAATGATTGGACCGCGGGAAGCAATCGCTGGGCAACGCTGCGCAGTGCGTTTGCCGAGTTCCCGCAAGGGGTGCGGTTTCAACTGCTTGCGTATCCACAACAGGCCCCCGACAACCTTTCGGTGCGCGTGACCGAAGTTCGCCGCGAAGCGACCGCCAACGGAGCGGAACTGGTGGTTTCGCTGCGGATCGCGCGAGAGGGTGAGGGGGGCGACAACGTGAGCGTGCCGGTCCACTTCGACGTCGAGGGCGCCCGCTCGACCGTGGCGGTCGACCTGGTCGGGCAATCGGCCGAACTGAAAGATCACCGCATTGCGATCGAAGGATCGCGCGAGCGTGGCTGGGGCAAGGTTTCGATTCCGGCCGACGCCAATCCGGCCGACGACGAATTCTATTTCGTGTTCGACCAGCCCCCGCCGCGGCAGACCGTGATCGTGGCCGACGAGCCGGAAGCGGCCCGGCCGTTGGAACTGGCCGCCGGTATCGCGCCCGAAGTGGGTATGGAATGTTCGATCCAGCGCGTGACGGCCGAGCAATTGGCGGCGCTCGATTGGAGTTCGCTGGCTCTGGTGCTGTGGCAAGGTCCGCTGCCAACCGGCACCACGGCCGATCTGCTGGCCGCGCTCGTGAACCGGGGGGGACAAGTCGCCTTTTTTCCACCCCGTTCGCCGGGAAACGAGTCGATTTATGGCGTGCGGTGGGATCATTGGGTGAACGACAACCCGGCCACGGTCGAGACCTGGCGGAGCGATGAGGATCGGCTGGCGCGCACGCTAAACGGTGCCGCGCTTCCTCTCGGCCAGCTCGACGTCCGCCGATATTGCACGCTCTCCGGCGACTTCACGGCCCTGGCCACCCTGTACGGCGGCACGCCGCTCGTGGCCCGCGTGCCCACCGAACACGGCGGCGCTTATTTTTGGGCTACCACGCCGTCGCCCGACGATTCGTCGCTGGCCACGGGAGGCGTTGTCCTGTACGCCTTCATTCAGCGATCGCTGGCGGCCGGCGCAGCCACGCTCGGCAAAACGCGGCAGATCGATGCCGGCGAGGCCACTTCCGACGACGCCGCCAGTTGGACCTCGCTCGACGCCGCCGCAGGCGCGCTGTCGAACGAAACTCGCTTCCAGCGCGGCGTTTATCGCACCAGCGACGAACTATTCGCGGTCAATGCCGTCGCAGCCGAGAGCACCTCCCCGCTCTTGGGAGACGAGGCCGTGGGGGGATTGTTTGCCGGACTTGATTACTCCCGCGTTGACGACAAGGCCGGCAACGTGGCGTCGCTGGTGCAGGAGATCTGGCGGGCATTCCTCGTCGTGATGCTCGTCGTGATGGTCGCCGAAGCGGTCCTCTGTCTCCCCAAGGCGGTCGCGCCAGGAGGGACGGCATGAGAGCCGAATCGTCCCTGGTTTTTCTTTGGTCCCCCTGGTCACTGGCCTTGTCGGCCGTGTTGCTGGTGGGCATGGCGGCGTTGTCGTTCACGGCCTGGCGGCGCAGCGGATACCGCTCGGACTACGGCATGTTGGAACTCGTACGAATGTTGGCCTTCGGCGCGATCGTCGTTCTCGTCAATCAGCCAGAATGGGTCGAAGAATATCGCCCCGAGGAAAAGCCGGCCGTCGCCGTGCTGTGGGATAATACGGTGAGCATGAGCACGCGCGACGTGAACGATCCGCCCGGCTCCAGCGCCGTGACCACGCGCCGCGAGGCGATCGAACCGCTCGTCCAGCCGGCCTTCTGGCACGAGCTCGCGGAGCGGCTGACCGTCGAAATTCAGCCCTTCGGCGGCGGCGAAGCCAGTCCAGGCAGCAATCTGTACGAACCACTCAACGAGGCCCCTGCGCGATATCCGAATCTGCGGGCCGTCGTGCTCCTGTCCGACGGCGATTGGAACGCCGGCCCGGCGCCGGTCGAAGCGGCCACGGCGCTGCGGCTGAAAGGCATCCCGGTATTCACGGTACCCGTCGGAAGCCGGTCGCGACTGCCCGACGTCGAGGTGTTGAGCCTTGACCTGCCGACGTTCGGCATCGCCGGCAAACCGGTCCGAGTGCCGTTTACGATCGAGAGTACGCTGGCGCGCGAGCACGTGACCCAGGTTACGTTGCGCGCCAGCAACGGCGACGAGATGACGAAGGAAGTGCGGATCGCGCCAATGGGTCGGACCAGCGATTGGGTCATCTGGAAGCCGCAGGCAATGGGCGATTTCACCCTGACGCTCGACGTGCCGCGCCAGGCTGACGAGCTGTTGGCCGACAACAACCGTCTTTCGGCACCGATCTCGATTCGCGAGGAACGGTTGCGCGTGCTGCTGGTCGATTCGGCACCGCGTTGGGAATATCGATATTTGCGCAATGCGCTGTCGCGCGATCCAGGCGTGGAGCTTTCTTGCCTCCTCTATCAACCGGGCTTGGAAAAGGTCGGTGGCGGAAACAAGGATTACATCAAACAGTTCCCGCAAGGACTGGAGCAGCTTTCTCCCTACGACGTCGTCTTTTTGGGAGACGTGGGAATCGAAGACGGTCAGCTCACGATCGAAGATTGCCGGCTGCTCAAGGGCCTGGTCGAACATGAGGCGAGCGGCCTGGTCTTTCTGCCGGGATGGCAAGGACGGCAAGTGTCGCTGATGGAAACCGAACTGAGCGATCTTTTGCCGGTAGTGCTCGACCCGTCGCAGGCGGGAGGCTGGGGCTCGCGCACGCCCAGCCACTTCGAATTGACCGAGTTGGGCCGTCACAGCTTGCTCACCAAGCTGGCAGACACGCCCGATGACAACATCGACGGGTGGGAAAGCTTACCCGGCTTTCAGTGGCATGCGGCCGTCGTCCGGGCCAAGGCCGGCAGCGACGTGCTCTGCGTGCATAAGGATTCGTCGAACGAATATGGCCGCGTGCCGCTCTTGGTGACACGCACGTTCGGCGCCGGCAAGGTGCTGTTCATGGGAACCGACGGTGCCTGGCGCTGGCGGAAAGGCGTGGAAGACAAATATCATTACCTGTTTTGGGGGCAGGTGGTGCGGTGGATGGCCTACCAACGCAATATGGCCAAGGGGGAAACGATGCGCATCTACTATTCGCCGGAACGACCCCAGCTTCACCAGACCGTTGCCCTCAGTGCCAATGTCATGCAGCCGAACGGCGAGCCGCTCCACGGCGGCGACGTCACGGCACGGATCGTCGCCCCTTCGGGAAAGGGTGAAACAGTTCGGTTCCATTCCACTGGAGACGAGTGGGGAGCTTTTTCTGGCCATTTCACCCCTGAAGAACCAGGCAACTACCAGGTGACGCTGGCCTGTCAACAAACCGGGGCCACGCTGGAAGCCAAGGTCTTCGTCCAGGGGTTGGCGGTCGAGCCGATCGGCCACGCCGCCCGGCCAGAAGTGCTGGAAGAGATTGCCCGCGTGAGCCACGGGCAGGTTGTTCCGGCCAGCCGCTTGGGCGAGTTGTCATCGACCTTGGCACAATTGCCGGAACCGGCCGCCGCCGTTAGGCGGCTGCAGCTCTGGTGTCACCCGGTCGTGGCCTTGACGCTTGTCGGGCTGTTGGGAGTTTTTTGGATCGGCAGAAAGATCGTGGGACTGGTGTGAGAGTGGCGGCAGCTTGTAAACGGTCGGGCCGAACCGTGGCGCCGGATTGGCAGCCCGGACGGCGGAGCAGTATCAAAACGATAATGACTCCTATTCCAAGGCAGGAGAGGATGCAATGAACGGGTCACGGTTTCACGCGCGATTGGTATTGCCGTCTTCGCTCGAAAGCCAACTACACGATTTCCGCCGTCGGGTGTGGACGATCAAGATGATCGAGGCCCTGTCGGGCGCGATCGTCGGAGTGGCGATTTCGTACTTGACGGTTTTCATCGTGGATCGTGTCACCGACACGCCCGCCTGGGTGCGGCTGACGATCTTCGCCGCCGCCTTGACGACCTGCAGCGTGGTTCCGCTCTATGCACACCGCTGGATCTGGCGGCATCGCCGAGCCGAACAGTTGGCGCGGCTGGTCAGCCGGCGGTTTCCGCACTTGGGCGATCAACTGTTGGGGGTCATTGAGCTGGTCCGCAACGAATTCGAGCAATCACGCTCCCGGTCGCTAGTCGAAGCGGCCATCGGTCAGGTGGCCGACGAAACGGGCAAGCAAGATTTGGCCGTGGCTGTTCCGAAGCCCCGCCATCGCTTGTGGAGCGGGCTGGCCTTCGCCGCGATGGCGGTGATCTTCGTGTTGGGAGTTCTCTTCCCGGCCGCGGCCGAGAACGCTTGGGCGCGGTTCACCGCGCCCTGGCGCGACGTGCCTCGATTCACGTTCACGGCAGTCGATCCACCGGCCGATCACCTGGTCGTACCGCACGGAGAGCCGGTACCCTTGGTCGTCCATTTGCGCGACGATTCGCAGTCGCGCCCCGCTTCGGCCGTGGCTCGCATTGGCAGCCAGACGCCCGTCAATGCCGAGTTGATCGGCGGCAACTACGAATTCTCGCTCCCGGGGCAAATCGACAAAGGCCGTCTCGAACTCGAAATCGGGGACTATCAACAATCGATCCAGCTCGAGCCGATGGTGCGACCCGAGTTGACTTCCGTAACCGCCAACATCGAACTGCCTGAGTATCTTAGCCGCCCCGGCGTGCAAGAGAGCGATATCCGCGGCGGTGCGCTATCGGCGGTGCGCGGCAGCAAAATAACGTTCCGGGCCGCGGCCAATCGACCGCTGCAGGCGGCCAAAATCGACGGCCTGCCGCTCCGGCCAAGTGGGGCTGAATTGGTCAGTCCAGCCAGCATCCTCAACGAAGACGGCAAGGTGACGCTCGAGTGGCAGGACGATTATGGCCTGGCCGGGCAACAGCCGTTCACCATCGCGATCCATGCCATCGACGATGAGGCCCCGACGCTCACTGGCGAAGATTTCCCGCGGCAGCGGGTCGTGCTCGATTCGGAAACGATCACCTTCAAACTGCGGGCGCACGACGATTTTGGCGTCAAGGCGGTCGGCATGGAATGGAAGGGAACCGAGCTGGTTCCCGACGCGATGCTCGCCAAGGGAGAGCGGATGCTGGCCGCCGGCGCACCCGATCGAGAAACGCTTGAATTGACCGGCACTTTTTGCGCTCAGCGGCTGGAGATTCAACCTCAAGTCGTGTCGGTGCGGTTGTTCGCCGAAGATTATTTTCCCGATCGCGGCCGGGTTTATTCGCCCACCTACGTGCTTTATGTTCTCACCGCCGACCAGCACGCGATCTGGCTGACCGAACAACTCAGCAAATGGCACAAGCAGTCGCTCGAAGTGCGCGATCGCGAAATGCAGCTCTATCAAACGAACGAACAACTCCGCGAGCTGACCTCGGATGAACTCGATCGGCCCGACAATCGCCGCCGGATCGAAGCCCAATCGCATGCCGAGCGTGCCAACGGCCGGCGGCTGCAAAGCCTGGTCGGCCATGGCGACGATCTGCTCAAGCAGGCCATGCGGAATCCGGAGTTTGGGGTCGGCAACTTGGAGAAATGGGCCGAGATGCTGCAAATCCTCAAAGACATTTCGGCCAACCGCATGCCCAACGTCGCCGAATTGCTCAAACAATCTGCCCAAAGCCAGGTCGCCGCCGGCACCCCGGGCCAGCAACAAAACAAGGCGGGCGAAACCCCACAGGCCGGCAGCTCCGAGTCGCCGAAACCCGGCGAAGCCAAGCCGGCCACCCCGCCGCCGGCGCCGCGATCGGCCGACAACCAGCCGACGCCCGACCAGCAACCTCAAGAAAACCAGCAGAGCAAGACGGCCGGAAACCAGCGGCCCTCGCCGGGCGGCCCGCCCAAACCGGGCGAATCGAAACCGCCCGCTCCGACGCTCCCTCGCGTGGTCGATAACGAATCGACCCAGCAGCCGCCAAACAAAGACGCCCCGCCGGAGGAGCCAAAGAAGGCCGGCAGTTCTCAGAAGTCGTCGCTGCCCGTCACGACCATTGCCAGTGCCAGCGGCAAGAAGAACAACCGTCCTCCCACGACGCCGGCCGAGAAGAAGCTGGATGAAGCGGTCAAAGTGCAGGCCGACCTTTTGGCCGAATTCGACCGGTTGGCCGAAGAACTGAACAAGGTGCTGGCCAACCTGGAAGGCAGCACGCTCGTGAAACGTCTGAAGGCCGCCTCGCGGCAACAATTGGTGATTGCCGGCAAAATCGGCGATCAGGTCGGCGAGGCCTTTGGCCGCGTCAACCGCAAGCCCGAGGTCCGCGAAGTTTTCGTCGAATTGACCGACCAGGAAGCGAAGGGGAGCGAAAACCTATCGCGGATCATGGACGACATGCAGGCTTACTTCGATCGTCGTCAGTTTCCCCGCTTTAAAATCGTCCTGGACGAAATGCGCGAGACCGATCCCGTCGGCGGTCTACGGCAGTTGGGCGACGACCTGCAAAGCCAGGCCGGCATCCCGATCGCCGAGTGCGAGTTCTGGTCCGATACGTTCGACCGCTGGGCCGACAACCTGGTGAAGGCTTGCAACTGCAAGTGTCCGGGCTGCAAATCGAAGGGAATGCTCCCCCCGTCGTTGGTGCTGGAAGCGATGCAAATCCTCGAAGGGGAGATGAATTTGCGCGAGGAAACCCGCGGCGTCGAGCAGGCACGTCCCGTCACCAAGCCGGAAGATTACGCCACCGGGGCCGGCAAATTGCAAACCACCCAGCAGACGTTGGGCAAACGCGTCGACAAGCTCATCGACGACATCCGCGCGCTGCCCGACGGCGAGCAAGATTTCGCCAAAGAAATCCATCTGCTCGGAGCGGTGGAAACCGTGATGGGTGAGGCCGGCGATATTCTGGGTCGACCGGAAACCGGCTCGCCCGCCATCGGGGCCGAAACCGAAGCGATCGAACTGCTGCTCCAATCGAAACGGATCAACCCCAAGGGAGGCGGCGGTGGGGGAGATTCGCCGGGAGGGGGCGGCACCGGCACTACGGTCGATTCGGCCATGGCGCTCGTTGGATCCGGGGTCAACGAGAAGGAAGTCCGCGAAGACCGCGGAATCACGCAAACGACCGGCGAATCGGCCCCAGGCCTGCCCGAAGAGTTTCGCGCCGGCTTGGATGAGTATTTCAATCGCTTGGAAGGGGACCGGGCGAAACCGTAGGGGCCGTGTCATCTGCGCATGAGACATGCCTTGTGGTCTCGCCATCATCGGTCGAGCACAAAACGGAAATGTACCGAGGCAATTCGTAGTCCCTGATCTCGTAAAGAGCCTTCCGTGCGGCAAACTAACCTGGCCAAAACACGACAACACGCCGCGGCAATCGCCGCAGGGCGCCAAACGCTCGGCGCCCTGTTGACCGTCGGTTGCTTATTGATCGGGCTAGGCGAATACAGCCAGGGGGCGCAGCCAGATCCACGCATCGGGCGTCCGGCCACGGTCCCGGCCATCGACACAACCGTGAATGGCCAGGCTGACGTCAAGCCCGGCGACCTCGGGCGAATCGCCGCGTCCGGAGTACGGAACGCCGGCAACGCTCCCATCAACAACGCCCGCGCGAACGTGCTGTTGCAGCAATGGCGGCCGACTCTGGTGACCGAACTGGCGTTCGTGCGGCAAATGTGTCCCGATCTGGCCCAACCGCATCGTGCCCAGGTCAAGGCGGCCGCCGAGCAGGCTCTGCGTGAGGGTGTCAATCAGTTGGCGACGAATCCGGCTCCGGCCAATGGGCTGGGTTCCGATCAATTCGACCTCCAGTCCAGAATCCGCCAAGCCCTTTTAGCATCACTTCGCGAAGGCCTCTCTGCCGAGGCTTGGGAACATTTCGAAGTCGAAGCCGACGCTCGCGTCAAACGCCGTCAAGCGGCGATCGTGTCGCTGCTGGTCGGCCATATCGACAGCGTTCTTTATCTTTCGCCTGAGCAGTGCGAACGAATCAGCCAGGCCATCGAGCAAAGCTGGCAAGAGAATTGGGACGGCTGGATTCAAATGCGTTTCTCGCAGGGCGTTCCGGATTTGCCCGCGGATCTGGTGGTTCCCTATCTCGAACCTGACCAGCGGCAAGTCTGGGAAAAGCTTGCAAAAATGAAATGCGGAACCCATTTGGTCTCCCGCTCGGTGAATCAAGCGGAGCTGGCCTGGTGGGATGAAATGCCGGCCGAAAGTAAAGACGCAAACACGGACGTGCCACCGCCATAACGAGCGAGCGAATCCGACGCGGCTTGGTCTTGGCTGGGAAAAGGGATGTTGGGAAAATGATCTGGCAATCGACAAAGACGCAAAGGCAACGCGGGGATCGGCCCACGGTTCGCTGGGACCGTCTCGCTCTTGCCGCCAGTTGCCTGCTGCTGGCCGCTCGCGCGGCACACGGCGCGGACGACGTCGTCGTGCCCGACGGAGCGAACCCACTGATTGACGACGGCGCCAACGGAGGCAACGGTCAGCGAGTCGTGGTCGCCGGCGGAGCTGGCATCGCCGGGAACGTTGTGATCAACAACGGCAACCCGGTAGCGAACCAACCCATCATCGACCAATGGTTCTTTCCACGCGGGCATGCCGCCGCGAAGCGCGGGACGATGGAGACCACTCTGTCGATGCAATTGGCCGAGCTGGACCGCTGTTGCCATCTCTCGGACGTGCAATCGAAAAAACTGTCTCTGGCCATGGATCACGATGTCACGCAGTTCTTCGATGACGTGGAGGAGCTGCGCAAGAAATACCCCATGGCCGCCATGAACGACCAGGCTCGGCTGCGCCGCGAATTGTTTCCCCTACTCTTGAAATCGCAGACCGGCGAAGTCTGCGGTCCCGGATCGTTTTATGAGAAAGCGCTGGAACGCTTGTTGGATGATGAGCAGAAAACCAATTACCGGAACGCCCTCGCGGAGCGGCGGCGGCGGCGCTACGTTACTGGAGTCGAAATCGCGTTGCGCGATTTCGAAGAACGAAACCCCTTCGACGCCCGCCAACACGAGGCAGTTCGGCAGCTGCTGGTCGCGCTGCCCGTTCCGCGCGCGTTGCCTGGAAACTCGAACCCTCCGCTGCTATTGGCGATGTATCGCTTTTCGCAGCTTCCCTCCGAGCAACTCGAGCCGCTGTTCTCCGCCAGCGATTGGCCGGCAATCAACCAGGCGCGGTTGCGATACGCGGTTTATCGAGAAAACTTGCAACTTTCCGGACTCTTGAACGCGGGCGAACCATGAGCCGACAGGGCAGCGACAACCATGACAGGAGAGCCTCGTTCATGACGGGAAAAATGGCTTTGCTTCGCAGCACGGCGCCAACCGGCCTTTGCGGTCGCCTCCTGCCGCTCGTGCTGCTCCTGGTCGGCTTGGGGCCGACAAAGGCGTCCGCTCAAGATCCCACGGTGCGCTTCGGCGAGACGGTGCCCCGCGACGTGCGCGAGATTTATGATCGCGGGCTGGAATATCTTGCCAACACTCAGCTCGAGAACGGCGAGTGGGGACCGCAGGGACAGATCAATCGGGCGGCCGGTTCCAGCTCCGGCGTGACCGCGCTGGCCTTGATGGTCATGCTGGCGTCCGGCGAGGATCCGAATTTCGGGGTGTACAGCAACAACGTTCGCCGCGGACTGAGGAGCCTGATCGCCTCGCAAAATGCCACGACCGGAATCATCGGATCGAGCATGTACGAGCACGGCTTTTCCATGCTCACTCTGGCCGAGGCCTATGGCGCCGTCGACGATCGCAATCTCTGGCCGGCCGGAACAGCTTCCACGCGTAGCATCGGGCAAGCGCTGGAACTGGCGGTGCGGGGCGCAATCACTTCGCAAAAGAAGAACCAGGTGGGCGGCTGGCGCTATTCACCCGACAGCACCGACGCCGATACGTCGGTCAGCGGAGCCGTATTGGTCGGCCTGCTCGCGGCCCGGAATGCCGGAATCGAGGTTCCCGACGCGGCAATCGACCGCGCTATCAGTTATTACACGAAGATGACTTCGCCCTCAGGCTCGGTCGCTTACAGTGGCGGCGTGGGTGGAATGGGGCAATCGACCGCGCGAACGTCGATCGCCGCGCTGGTCTATAGCATCGCGCGTCGCAAGGACCTGCCCGAATTCAAGTCCACGCTCGGCTATCTCGTACAACAATTGGAGGGGGACGAGGCGAGCCCTTTCGCGGAATATGCCCGGTATTACGAGGCCCAGGCGCTATTTCAAGGCGACATCGAGGCCTGGCAAAAATGGAACAAACAGCTCGTGCGTCAACTCAAGGCGACGCAAGCAGCCGACGGCAGCTTTCCCTCACAGCTCGGTGTTCCCATCGGCACGTCGCTCACGCTGTTGGCATTGGCCGTGAACTATCGATTCTTGCCCATTTACGAGCGCTGATCCAATGATGAACGCAAACACGCTTCACCGCTGCACCGTTTCCTCAAGCGCGCGGCGGGCTGCCTGCATTTTGGGTATCGTTGGTTTGCCTTTACCCTGGGCGGCCGCGCGTGTGCTGCTCGTCGGCTTGGCCTTGCTCATTGCGGCAACCGCGGAAATGCGGCGCGCGGTGGCGGCCGATGACGAGCCCGACGATGCGGCAGCCGGCATCGACGCACCCGATGCCGCGTCACCGAAGCCCGTCGGTGCCGAGGCGGCCGATCCTCCCTCTTGGCTCAACCTGAGTGGCGGCAGCCACGTCTCGGGCCGGCTGATCGATTCGCCGGCCGGCGGCGAGTTGTTTTGGCAGGCGGCGGGATTCGCCGGGCCGTTTTCGGTTCCCCGAGCCATCACGCAAGAGATTCAGGTTTCTGCCGCTCCCGTGCCCGCGGTTCCCAATGGAACCTATTGCTTCCTCTTGGCTCATCGCACCCGGCTGGCCGGTGAGCTCAAATCGTTTGGTGAGCGCACGGCGGTCATCGAGGTCGCTGGGATCGGGCAGCTCGAGGTCGATCGGGACGCGCTGTATCACATGTCGCGCACCGTCGGACGAGACTCGCCGACCTTGGTCTTTGACG